>NZ_JBQHWK010000007.1:0-112125 GCF_052064015.1 Collinsella sp. HCP3S3_D1 | reverse complement strand
TTGTGGTGATTTCAGATTCTAGGACGAAGGCCGTTCTTCGTTAAACGAGCGCTAGGGTGTCACCCTTACACCAACATTTTCGACGCGATCGACCTGCTCGGCGAGTCTGCGAAGCAGCTCCTGCATATCGATGGCGCCGTCGTCGAAACGGGGCATAGCGAGCATGTCCGGCGTCGGGTCTGATAAGATTTCCATAGCGGTCTTCGTCCTTTCCTAGAACCTGTTGTTGTGGTGATTTCAGATTCTAGGACGAAGGCCGTTCTTCGTTAAACGAGCGCTAGGGTGTCACCCTTACACCAACATTTTCGACGCGATCGGCGGCACCATCATGGGCGAGAGCGATACGAGCGGCGAAGAGCAGCTGCTAACGCGGGATGACGCATCAGACAAGAAAGGCGGGGCATACGGTGATGAACCGTATGCCCCGCCTTGGCGTAATTAATTACCGCCTAGCTGCGTCGACGCGTGCGACGCAAGCCAATGGCAAGCGCCATGAGACCAAGCGTTGCGAGTGCGTCAGAGACAGCAAACAGACTGTCGCCCGTGCCGGGCATGCCGTCCTTGGAACGCGAGACCGTATGGGCCTTATCGGTCACAGCAAGCTCAAGGGAGCCCGTGCCGCCCATGGACCATACGTCGCGGTTGTAGTCGTTCACAGCGGACCAAGATCCGTCTGCGGCAACCGAGAAGGAGAACGATGCGCTCGCGGCGGTACCGTCGCCGATCATGTAACCGGCAGGCGCCGAAGTCTCCGTCACGGTATAGGTCTCCCCGGCCACGAGCTGGGCCGAGCCAAGCGAGGCGATGCCATCGTCGCCGCTGGTAAGTTCAACGACAGATGAGCCGTCGGCAAACCGGCCTTCAACAGTAAAGACCGCACCGGGCAGCGCATCGCCGGACCCATTACGCTTGAGGAGCTTTAGGGCAAAAGCCGTATTGGTCACTGTGCCGCAGTCGAGCGGTAACTCGATGGAACCGGCCACATTATCTGCCGTAACGGTCAGTTCGTTTGTAGCGACTTCCTCGCGATCGAGGTAATAGCCAGCCGCGGGGGCGACTTCGACAAAGCGATAGGTGCCCCACGCGAGACCCGTCACCACGATGGAGCCATCCGTATCGGTTGCGCGGCCATCGCCCACATCGACCCAGTCCGAACCGCTCTTGAGCTGCAGCTTAAACGTTGCGCCGGCAATGGGCTGTCCGCCCTCGTCGACTTTGCGCATCGACACGCTACCCAGCAGCGGCTCGTTGGTAACGACGGGAGCCGAGCCGTCTGCCGTGACGAGCACGTTGCCGACCCCATTGGCAGCATCGAGCACATCGAACGAGCTCACGAGCGAGCTGCCCGGCGCAACCGGCGCATAGCCGGTTGCAGAAACCGTCTCGATAAGCCGATAGCCGCCCTTCTTGAGGCCCGTCACCTTAAGGCAGCCGTCCGCATTTGAGGAATGCGCCGCCACTTGCGTGCCCGTCGCGTCGAGCACATATGAACAGCCGGTCTTAAGCCCGGAGATCGTCACGGAGTCAGTCTTGCCAAGCGGCGTGTAGACGAGCTCGAAGCCCGCACCGTTGACCGGCGATCCGGTCGCGGCATCGCGTTTCTCAATGGCGAGCCCCGCGTTGAACTCGTCGTTCTCGACCTTGACGGCCTTCGTCGTTCCCCTAACGCTGCCATCCAGCGTGAACTCGGTCACCGCGCCGGCCGCGCCCGGCTTCTTGGTGAGCGCGGACTCGCCCGTCTCCACCAGGTAGTATTTGCCCGCGGGCAGGCCGTCAGACTGCCTGACAAAGTAGCCGGCGAGCACGCCAAAGGCGTTCTCGCGGTTCATCCACGGAACGGAGCCATCGGCAGACCACTTGCCGTTGGCGTCAGTCCTAATGTCGGCGATCTTGATGCCGCCGCCGTTGGCAGCGGAGGAATAGTACGCACCGCGATAAAGCTCAAAGCTCATGCCCGCAACCGGCAGCTCGGAGGAACCGTGCCTGTAGACCTTCTCCAGCGAGAAGGCGGAGCGGTAGAGCGGATCGGCCACCGTGATCTTGGCGGCGGAGGCGTCGAGCTCGACGCCCTCGCGCGCGCCCCCGAGCGTCACGACGCCCTCGGCATCGATCTTGACCGTAAAGTCCGCCACGGCGACATGGCCCGCGGGCACCACGGACTCGTGGACCCGGTACGTGCCGGCGGGAAGGCCCACGAGCCAGCCCGCGTCAGCGCCGGAGCCGGACTCGCCATAGCCAGACGCAACGGTCGTGGAGACCACGCCTTCATCGGACCGCGTCCACGTGGCCACCACATCGGAGCCGCTCGAGAGCTCGAAGGCAACACCGTTGAGGGCGGAGCCCGCAACGGCGCCCGTGCCCGAGCCGCCCTCCACCTTATCGAACGTCAGGCGGTTGCGCACGTTGTTGGCGACGATCGCACGACCGTCAGCCACGTCCCAGCCCTCGGGGGCCCGCGAGAGCGCCGCGCCGCGCTCATCGACCACAACAAGGCGCTCGCCGCGCTCGTCGAAGCGCACGTAGAGCGGAGCGTTCAGGCGCCCGTAGCCAGCCGGTGCGGCAGTCTCCTCGACACGGTAGACCTCGCCGTTGATGAGGCCGCGCAGCTCGACGGCGCCGTCCACGGGGCTGACGGTCTTTGAGCCGTCGGCGCTATCGGAGAAGCGCCCAGCGACGGTAAAGGTGGCACCCGTCACAAAATCGCGCGTGGCGGCATCCGCCTTGGAGAGCGAGATGCTGTTGGCCCGATCCTTCATGGCGAGCGATAGCCTGCCCGTGCCGGAGAGCGACCAGATGCCGTGCTTGTAATCGCCAACGGCGGTAAAGGAACCGTCGGAGCCCACCCTGAAGGAGACGGAGGCGCTCGCAGCGGATCCGTCGCCGATCTTGTAGCCCTCGGGCGCCGCGGTCTCCGTCACGGTATAGGTCTCCCCGGCCACGAGCAGGCCATCGGGCAGCGAAGCCGTGCCGTCGGCGGCGGTCACGAGATCGTGCGCGGCCGAGCCGTCGGAGAATGCGCCAGCCACCGTAAAGTGCGCGCCCAAGAGGCGCTCGCCGTCGTCGTTTAACTTGACGAGCCCGAAGCCGAGCCTCTTGTTGGTCACCGTGCCGCAATCGAGGGGCGAAACGATGGAGCCCGCCACGTTATCGGCCCCGACGGTAACGCTCTTGGTGGTGACGCTGCCGCTCATGTAGAAGCCTGCGGCAGGCGCGACCTCGGCAAAGCGATAGGTACCCCAAGCGAGACCCGTCACGGTGATGCGCCCGTCAGCGTCGGTCGTATAGAGGCCGCCCGCAACATCCGTCCAGTCGCCGCCGACAAGTCGCTGCAACTTGAACTGCGCGGACTCGATACCGCTGCCGTCGACATCGACCTTGCGCATCGACACGCTGCCGAGCAACGGCGCGTTGTCGACAACCGGGTCGGAGATAACGTTGGCGAGAGCGTCAGAGCCACCAAGGACCTCAAACTCGCGCACCACCGTGCCATCGGCCCCAAGGGAGCCATAGCCAATCGCAGGCGCGGTCTCGACAAGCTGATAATGGCCCTTCTTGAGGCCCGTCACCCTGAGCGCGCCCGGCGTGGCGGGAACGGGGGCCAGGCAGCCCGTGCCCGCGGCGTTAAGCGCGTACGAATAGCCGGACTTGAGCCCGCCGATAGCCACAGCATCAGTGGAGCCCAGGGGCGTGTAGCGCAGCTCGAACACGGCGCCGTTAACGGGAGCCCGCGTGAGAGCGTCCTGCTTATGGATCTCGAGTTGAGCGTTGAACTCGCCGTTCGTAACCTTGACGGCCTTCACCGCGCCCCTGTCGTTGTCGCCGAGCGTGAACTCGGTCACCGCCCCGGCCCCATCGGGCTTCTTGGTGAGCACGGACTCGCCCGTCTCGACCAGGTAGTACTCGCCCGCGGGCAGGCCGTCGGACTGCCTGACAAAGTAGCCGGCGAGCACGCCAAAGGCGTTCTCGCGGTTCATCCACGGAACGGAGCCATCGGCAGACCACTTGCCGTTGGCGTCCGTCCTAATGTCGGCGATCTTGATGCCGCCGCCGTTGGCAGCGGAGGAATAGTACGCACCGCGATAAAGCTCAAAGCTCATACCCGCAACCGGCAGCTCGGAGGAACCGTGCCTGTAGACCTTCTCCAGCGAGAAGGCGGAGCGGTAGAGCGGGTCGGCCACCGTGACGGTCACACCGTGATCGTCAAGCGAGACGCCCTCGGGAGCGTCCACCAAAGAGACCTTGCCCTCGTCATCGATCTTGACCTTAAAGTCGCTAACGGCAAGGTGCCCAGCAGGCACACGGGACTCGCGCACCGTATAGACACCGGCGGGCAAGCCAAAGATTACACCAGCATCGGCATCGCTGCCGGCCTCGCAATAACCGCTCTTAACGGAAACGCTCACGTTTCCGTTCTCATCACGAGACCAGCTTGCAACAACGCTAGAACCCTTCAACAGCTCAAGCGTAACGCCGTTAAGCGAATTCGAGACACCGGTACCGTTACCCGCGGCGTCAACCTTGTTAAAGCTCAAACGCGTCTTGCTGTCGAGCGCGGCAATCGCCTCGTTTTCGGCGATTTCCCAGCCGCTCGGAACACTCTCGAGCGCGTTGCCTTGGGCGTCCACCACGGAAAGCTTGCTACCGGCAGCATCAAACTTGACGTACAGGCTGGAGCTCAGGCGCCCGTAGCCAGCCGGTGCGACAGACTCTTCGATACGGTAGATCTCGCCGCCAATGAGGCCACTCAGCGTAACCGCACCGCTGGTGGGCTGCACCGTCTTGGCATCCTCACCCGTATCGGAGAACTTACCATACACGGTAAACGTCGCACCCGAAACAAACACGCGCGAGCTCGCGTCGGCCTTGGAGAGCGAGACGACATTGGCCGTGTCCTTCATGGTGAGCTCAAGCGTGCCCCTGCCCGCCGCAGACCACACGGTGTCGGTATAGGTGCCGTCAGCCGCAAAGGTGCCGTCAGCCTTGACGGTAAAGCGGTAGGACGCGCTTGCGGCGGAGCCGTCGCCGATCTTGTAGCCCTCGGGCGCCGCAGTCTCCGTCACGGTATAGGTCTTCCCGGCCACGAGCAGGCCATCGGGGAGCGAAGCCGTGCCGTCAGCGGCGGTCACGAGAACGCGCGCGACCGAGCCGTCGGAGAACTCGCCCGTCACCGTAAAGCGCGCGCCCGAGAGACGCTCGCGGGCGGAGTTGACCTTGATGAGCCCAAAGCCGAGCCTCTCGTTGGTCACCGTGCCGCAGTCGAGGGGCGAAATGATGGAGCCCGCCACGTTATCGGCCCCGACGGTAACGCTCTTGGTGGTGACGCTGCCGCTCATGTAGAAGCCTGCGGCAGGCGCGACCTCGGCAAAGCGATAGGTACCCCAAGCGAGACCCGTCACGGTGATGCGCCCGTCAGCGTCGGTCGTATAGAGGCCGTCTGCCACATCGGTCCAGTCACCGCCAGCCAAACGCTGCAGTTTAAATTGAGCGCCCGCGATCGCATTGCCGTCAGTGTCCACCTTATGCATCGTCACGCTGCCCAGCAGCGGCATGTTGGTGACATCGGGGTCGGGGACAACATTTGCAAGCCCGGCCGAGCCCTCGCCCACGACAAACTCTCGCACAACCGTGCCGGCGGCCCCGACAGAAGCATAGCCAACCGCCGGCGAAGTCTCGACAAGCTGATATTGACCCTTCTTGAGGCCCGTCACCCTGAGCGCGCCCGGCGTAGCGGGAACAGGGGCCAGGCAACTCGTGCCCGCGGCACCGAGCGCGTAAGAATAGCCAGACTTGAGCCCGCCAATAGTCACAACATCGGTAGAGCCCAAGGGCGTGTAGCGCAGCTCAAACGTGGCATTGTTAACCGCAGAATGCGTGAGCGCATCCCGCTTATGAATCTCGAGCCCCGCGTTAAACTCACGGTTCTCGACCTTGAAGGCCTTCGTCGTTCCCCTAACGCTGCCATCCAGCGTGAACTCTTTCACCGCGCCGGGCTTCTTGGTAAGCGCGGACTCGCCCGTCTCCACCAGGTAGTAGTCGCCCGCGGGCAGGCCGTCGGACTGCCTGACAAAGTAGCCGGCGAGCACGCCAAAGGCGTCATCGCGGTTGAGCCACTCGACGGAGCCGTCCGCACTCCACTTGCCATCGGCATCCGTCACGATCGCGGCGATCTTCACACCGCCGCCGTCAACGGAGGAGGCATGGTAGGTGCCGCAGTAGAGGTCGAACGTCATGCCCGCGACCGGCAGCTCGGAATCTCCGTGCCTGTAGACCTTCTCCAGCGAGAAGGCGGAGCGGTAGAGCGGGTCGGCCACCGTGATCTTGGCGGCGGAAGCATCAAGCTCGACGCCCTCGGGCGGCTCCTCGAGCGTCACGACGCCCTCGGGCGGCTCCTCGAGCGTCACGACGCCATCGACGCCGATCTTGACCGTAAAGTCCGCCACGGCGACATGGCCCGCGGGCACCACAGCCTCGTGAACCTTATACTCCCCTGCCGGCAAACCCACGATCCAGCCAGCGCTTTTGCCGGCGCCAGCCTTGCCATAACCGTCCTCCACAGTAACGGAGACAGCGCCATTCTCATCGCGCGACCACGTAGCGAGCTTCTTGCCAGTGCTATCCGAGACCTCCAACTCCACGCCGTTGAGCGCATCGCCGGTCGCGACGCCGGTGCCAGAGCCGCCCTCGACCTTGTCAAACGTCAAGCTCGTCGCAGCGTTGGTAAGCGAGCCATTATTATTTTGAGCGTTATACCAACCGGCAACGGACCCGTCGACCTCTTTCACGCTGTAGGAATACACCTTGCCGTTCTGGTTGGTCTGGGGCAAACCCGTAAACTCGTAGGTCCAGGTGCCATCTTCATTCTTGCTCCACGTGGGCGCAGCGTCACGCAGGTCGCCAGTGTCATCGGCAACCCTGACTAGCTCCTCGTTGAGCATGTCCTCGTCCTTTCGATACAATTTGAGCTCAATAGGGCAGGTAGAAGGATCAAGCGTCGAAGCAAGCCCCGAGCCCCAGTCATTCCAAGCCTTAGTACCGGTAACTGTGGTCGTCACCAGCGTGTTCACATAGCGCTGAACCCCTTCTTCTGAGGCCGGCACCAGCTCAAGACGCATCGACCCGTCGCCGCTCGTGGCAAGAACATCACTCGGGGCGGTCGTAGCCAGATAGCTACCCTTAACCAGCTCCACAGCGCGGTATTGGTACTCAACGGCCTCAACGGCCTCAACGGCCTCAGGATTCACAACAACGCCTTGCGCAGGCAACCCATTAAACGAAAAATCTTTATCTGCGACACTGACATTTCGGGTAAGCAGGTTATCGTTAAGAATCCAACCGTTAGAAACTTTAATGAATGGCTTGTCGACAACGGACCCGTACTTGGTAAACCACTTCCACGTATCCCCGCCATCAGAGGAACGCTGCAGAACAAACGTCGTAGCCCAGGAGTCATTTGGAGAAGACGTGCCCGGACGTGTTACCCAAGCGTTGTCGCCATCATCCCAAGTCTTGCGAACCTTTATCGAAGTCGTTGTACCCTTCAACTCGTTGGTAATGTTCGATTTCCAGGTTGAGCTTCCAGATGCATGCTCTTCAGTCTGAGAAGGCAGGTAGATGCGCGCCCCGCTATGCCTTACTGAGTAGTTTCCGTTCTTATCGCAGTCAAGATAGACCTTGACGGTATTGGAGCTGCCTGCCTTCTTGTCATAGATAAGCAGGCTCTCAACCACGCGGTACTCAACCTTAACCCCACCACTCGATGTCTTGACTTCCAAGGGAAGATTCGTCCAAGTAGTGTTTGAGTCATACGTGGTGGGACGTGTATCGTCCTTGGTGAGCTTATCGACCGTATATCGATTGCTGCCCGGAAGCTTATAGGCGATCAGGCCCGTATTGTCATAATTGGTATCTTTCTCGAGATCGACCTCGACAATCCCACACGAGACAAAGAACGAGCCGGCCTCTTGCCATTCATCGCTGGAGCCAAGCTCGCGAGCCTGAAGCGTGTAGTACTGAGCAGGACGCTGTGCCCAAGCGTCACCCTGATCCCAGCTCTTTTTAAACCCAACTTGGCCCATCAACTCATTCTGGATCAACGGGAACTGAACGCCCTCGGAATTAGAACCATCGGTCGAAAGGCACGATCCGCCTTTATTCTTGGCATTGATTTTGTATTGGTATGGCATGTCAGCAGGCGATTCCGAGACCTCATACTTCCAAGCGGTACCGTCGGGCGCCCACTTCTCAAGGTTTTTGATGGTATAGGTCCAGATGTCTCCAGAGGATTTATCCCATTCGATGTAGTTAGCTCTAGAAGGATCGCTGCTTTGCAGCGTGACGCCGCCAGGGTTCTCTTCATCGGGGCCACCGCTCTGGTACCAGCGCTTAAGCGTCAGCTTGATAGATTCCGGACGCGTGCCAAAGATATTATTGCTGTCGACCCACTTCTTCTGGCCTTTTAGGTCAACCGAATCGACCACGTAGGCATTCTTAAACGTCTCGCTCACTGCGGAAGGGTTCTCATCAAGCTCAACGGTGGGACCCATGGAGAGGGTGCCTTTTACGTCCGTGGGAAGAACGACGTCATATTTATTCGCCCACTCATCCGAAGACTTAAAACCAGAAGCATCGGCGGCAAGCTCGCCCTTGCCGCTCGTGGCGGTATAGCCATTGGGCACGACCTCGATGGCAACGTATCGCCACTTGGCACCTGAGGGCGCGTAGATGTCGAGGTTGTCAAACGTGACAGCACCGGACTCGGTGCCATGATTGACGTCCTCGCCCTTGAGCGTCTGCTCAGCCACAAAGGTCAGAGCGCTCTTGGAGTCATCATCCTTGACGTAGTAGCGGTACAGTCTAAACGTCGAGTCGGGATACTTGGTGTCAACGTCGGCACGCCCCGTAAAGACCTTGTACAGCGTGAGCTTGCTCTGTTTAGACTTATAGGTATTCCTGATCGAGAAGGCCGTATATCTAATATCGTAGACCTTGTCAAAGGCCTTCTCGAGTTCGCTTTCGGACGTGAGGTGCCAACCGTCCTTACCAACAATGCCATCGATGACCTCGCGCACACGGTACTCAATGCGACGTCCCTCGGCATCGTAGGCCGCGAGCTTATTATCGCTCGGCAGAGCGTTGCTATTGGAATTGTCCCCGTACTGGCCGATGCTGAACGTCCACTTGTTGCCGTCCTTCTCAAGGCTGTCCGTCCAGGCGACAGCAGTCTTGCCGTCAAGGATCTCCTGACCAGAGTCGGTCTTACCCGTATTAGAGCTGGCGACGGTATAGTCCTTTGCCTGCGTAGCATCCACAGTCAGTGCAAGGCCAGACCAAGGCAAAGCAGCGCCATCGGTCCAGTTGCCGTTAGCTCCGTACGAACCCGCAAGCAGGCGGCGCTGCACGTAGATAGAAATCGCCGGCAGGTCGTCTTTGGAGTAACCGACAGGGACGTTCTCCCACAGCTTCTCACCCGAGACCGTTACCGAGCCGTGGATATGGAAATTAAACGTCGAGTCCTCACGGTAAACGAGCTGCTGGTCGTTGTCTGCAAAGAGGCAATCGGCAAACGACGCAACCTCGTCATCTGCCTTATCCCACGAGCCGGGGTCCTTTGTATAGGAATCCTGCGAAACCGTATCGTCATCATAGTAGTCGAGCGCGCCCTTGGTGTCATCCAGGACATTCATATCCACACGCGCGTAATAGACGTACTGTCCACCGTTGCCGTCGTACTTGGGAAGGTTCTTGAACGTGGCGTATTGGGTAAAGTCACCCTTGGTGTCGTTGCGCAGGCGATCGGCTGGGTCGGACGACACCCACTCAAAGTGGCCGTCGTACTCGGAAGGAGAAACCGACGAGAGCGTGATTACGGGATTTCCTTTGCCATCTATAATGATTTTGCCGTTATCGTCATACGTATAAGCCGCACGATACAGCACCAGCTTAACGTCAGGGCGCTGGTTGAGGACGTCCTTGACGTAGTGGTCGAACCACTTGGTATGGAACGTCACGTCCTTGGTGCCCGTACGCTTGTTTGTAAACGAATAGTTGAGCTGGTCTTCCTGGTGCCAGGGCGAACCGAAGTCTGTGCTCGAAAGTCCGCCGACGGATCGATAGTCACCGGCATTGACGATATTCTCCTCGACCTTCCAATCAACGATGGCGCCGGAAAGATCGTACTTAGGAAGTCCCACGACGGAGAAGAAGGATGAGGCCTTGTACACATCGACCGTAAAGGTAATGGACTTTAAATCCTCTGAAACAATCACATCGGTGTTTTCGGAGGCGTCAGCAGACCCAGTTAGCTGGCTAAAGTTGCCCTCCGAATCTTTTTTCTTTAGAGGCTGGTCTTTTTTACCGGCAACCCTAACGGACAGCTCCCGACTCTTGTCATAGACAAACCTAAACTCGGAGCTCGATGCGGGCGCAGAGATTGTTATCTGAGCTTTGGGGCGCTTGCTCGCAGCAGATCCAGCGTCAGCCCAGGTCTTATCGATAGAGATATCCACCGAACCAACGCGGCGATTCGTGACCTCGAGAGAATTTATATCGCGATTTTCCCCATACGAAACCTCATACGAAAAGCCCTGTGAAAGGTTCTTGGAGATCATGCGAGTAGAGGTATCCGTCTCAGGCCAATTTCTAAGCAGCGAACGATAGGCCGCAATCTCCTCGGAAGAGCCGTATGTAGCCCTGTGAACAGCAGTATCGCGATCGATGACCTCATATTTTAGGTCGTCTGGTGTATCGCTGCTATTAAGCGTAGACAGCTCTCTGATAGAGACGTCATCCTTGGAAAGCCCGCCAACTGGGACATTTAATTCGTCGTACCAAGAATTCTCTTCGTTAAGAGTGACCTTATTAATCAGTTGACCCTCTTCATAGGCCAACTGTCCATCCCTTTGAGAAACGATATCGTGCTTCGCATACAGGCCAATCTCAACAGGCACGCGGGAGGCAGCGTTGCCGCTATCAAGCCATTTCTTGGAGACCGCAAATTTCGAACTGGAGGCCCCACCTTCATTCACGGGCCGGTTATAAAACTTGGTATAGATTTTACGAGACACGGGGTCGATACCGCGAACCGTATGGTCTAGGTTAAAGCCATCCACCGATTCCTCAAGAAAGAGGTAGTCGTACTTAGATCCGTTCTCGTCATATTTGGGTAGACGGACAAACTCAACATGCCAAGGACTCGTCTCCCACCAGCCAAGCTCCCAGGAAGAGCCAGGAATCGTCTGAAGATTGGGCGTGGGATCAACGCGACCGTCCAGCTCAATCGTTGTAAGCAGCGAATCGTTGCGGATTACCTTGACCGTTACCTTTGGAGCAACGCCATTACCACATTGTTTGGCATCCTGTGTCCAAATAGGATTGCCATCGGCATCAAGGGCCTGCCAATACTTATCAACGGTCGCATCAACTGTATCCACGTAGCTGTTGACAAAGCATTTCTCCTTAGCATCATATTTGCCATTAAAGGAAAGGAGATTCTGGTTGCCGTTAGCATCAGTAAACGTGCCAAAAAACTCAAACGGGCCGTCCGGTGTGGTAGGCAAGGCAGAGAACCGGTCAGGATCCTGCGTGTCCAGCACCTCAACCTCTTGCCAGCGGTAAACGTACTCGTTGCCCTGCTCGTCATATCGAGGCAGACCGCTCTTCGAGAAGGACTGCTCAGAATTCTCGGCGCTCCAGCCGTTAAGCGTGACGAGACCGTCAGCGACGTCGTTCCAGGTATAGGTGCCGATAAGCGAGCCATCAGCTCCATACATGGGATCTTCCTTAGAGAACCACTGTCCGTTGTTGTATGTAGCATGCTCTTTAAGGATGCGCTGGAGCTGAAAGCTTACCTCGACGGTACCGAGCTGATCTTGATAGGCGCCGATATCCCAGCGCTTCTTGGCGCTAACGGTTTCGGTCTCAGCACGACGATTGGTGAGCGTACCGCCGTTGTAGACGCCAAAGTTGTCGGAATCGGAGCGCATCCATCCATCAAGCAAATACTCGGTGTTTGCATCGCTTGCACTGAAATAGTTGGGACCGAGATCGCCCGTCGTGTTGCCCTCGTTGTCGACCGTGCCGAACACATGCTCATAACCCGCGAGGTTCGACTCGCGGAGCTGGTAGATATAGGGGTAGCCCTCGGGATCGTACTTGGCAAACTGCGTGAAGCCATCGGTGCCGTACTTATCGAGCAGCATCTTCCCAAGGTCCATCTTAGCGTTGTTGATGGAACCGTCTTCACTGTTGTAGCTCGCGCCCAGCTTATTATTCTGCTCGGCCGTGACCTCGAGCTTTACGAACTCGCCTTTGCGATCACCCGTCATCACGACCACCTGCGCCGCGCTCCGCGCATCGTTGCCGGGCCTTGCGGAATAGCGCCACAGAGTATAGGTGGCCGCAGGGCGCGAAATATCGTTGCCATTGGAATCGGTCGAACCGGGCGCGTAGTCGTCGAGCCAGACCTTGGTAGCCTCAAACCGCGTGGTGCCCGTATGGCGCACCGTCATAGTACCGCCGCTGTAGCACGCGGAGATATCGCTCGCATAGTCGGGAACGGCCTTGTTGTCGTAGGAGACCTCGTAGGCATCGCGATAGCCGGAGGTGCCGGAGTTATCTATTGTCTGCTGGATCAGGCGGTACTTCATCGACACGCCGGATGGATGGTAGGCCGGCATGCGACCGCTTATAACATAGTTGTTGGAAGCATTGTCATTCCAGGTAACACTAAAGAGCTGGTGTTCGATGAGCTGCAGAAGACCGTCCCCGTTGATATTGCTTACATCCTTGTCGTCAGACGCACCCATATGCCGCGCAGCCGTAAGGGTCAGGTACTTACCCCATCTCGAATACCAGCCATTATCGCCGGAAAGGTTGTGATCCACCATATCGTTGCCGATGTGGACATCGACGTTAAAGCTAACGTTTTTGAGCATCATCAGACATTCTTTGGCATAGGGCTCCACATAGTCCGTACGGCCACTCAGCATGGAGGAGTCGGGCACGATGTAGTCGCCAGACTCAGAGCTCTGCGAAGGGTCGGCGTTGGAGTTAGGATAGAGCGTCGAGCCAGTTTTGACTTCCACGTCCCCATCGCCCGCCGTCACGTGGGAAATTGCATACGTGATGGGCTGTCCTTGCGCCGTGCCGTCGTCCGTTCGCGTCACGACCTTGGCGGGAAGCTTGCCTGCGAGCACCACAGACGCCTCGTATTCGGAGACCGTGGACGCTGCAACGCTTACCAAGTGGCCATCGGTCTTGGCGGCATCGAGGATCTCCTGGGTAAATCCGAGCTGCGTGGCCGCCTCATCGGACAGGTTATCTCCGTCCTTGGTGAGCGCCACATAGGTCTTACCGCCATCAAGAGAATAGAACACACGGTATTCGTTTCGATTCTGGAGAGCCTCCGCGGACGGGCGGTTGACGTTGTTGTTATCGGCCCAAAACGTGGTGAACGTGATCTTGCTGCCGTAAGAATCCACAGGGGTCACCGCAGAAACCGGATCCTGGAAGGTGCCCGCCACAGTGACGGCAACCGTTGAGGAAGCATCGGCCCTATCAATCCCAAGAAGCCCCTCAACATGGGAGCGCGCGGGAATAGTGAGCTCGCAAGTACGCACGCCCTCGGTCTGCGTCTGTTGTATCGCCCAGTCAAGCGTTGACTCCTCGTCTTTAAGGAGCGCGGAATCGAGCAGTACATCGGCATCGACGGCAAAGGACTCTTTAGCCTCAAAGGAAAGGTCGGCATCGGTCTGCTCGTCATGCGGAGTAGCGAAAGCCACAGTAAGCTTAGATGCAGTGAGCTGTGCATACCCAAGGCGGATGCGCGTGGGATTGCCCTCAGCGTCCAAGCGGTAGAGGGCAATGCGCTTGATGCCATCATGGTCCTGGAGCTTGGCCGAATCGAGGTCGAATGTGAGCCCGGCGGGAAGATCGACGGTAAAGGTGTCGCCTTCAAGCAGCGCCGTGTTGAGAACACACTTGATGTTGAGCGAGGCAGGCAGCTGCACAGGAATTTCCTCGACGGGGCCTGCTCCAGCAAGCTCTCCCAAGCGCTTGTCAAAGGCAAGGCCCTCGGAGGATACCGTGAGCGCGCTGGCATCGTGCGACCAGTCGCACGGGACCACGTCAACGGCATCCTGGTTGTCAGAAGTGTCTTCGTTGGAGGCGGTGGTGTTGTTGGAAGTGTTTGAGTCAGACTTGTCGTCGTTCGAAGCACTCGCGCTAGCCTCACCCGAGCTATCGCTCGACGAGACGCCCGATGCGGCGTCCGAGCCGGTCTTGTCATCCGACTCCCCCGCCGCATCGGTCTCGGCAAACGGCTGGACAATGTCCTGCCACGACTGGGCGTCCTCAAGCGTAAGGGCAACCGCGCTGGCAACGCCGTTACCCAAAAGGGCCTCGACGCACATGATAAAGGTGAGGGCAAAAGCCACAGCACGCTTAATCTGCCTCATCCCAACCTACTTTCGGTAATAGTGTCCTAGAACTCATATTCTATCGAAACAACAACCGGAGAAAAATAGGATTAAAGAAAGGCGGAGCACTACTTGCCCAGGCGAAATGCTCGTCTGGGCATTTTCAGACTGATTAAATGCAACATCCATCTGCTTGAAAGCGACATCACGAACCGTGCTGCCCTGTGCGGTCAAAGTCGTGAAATACCGTCCAGTTTTACGTTTATATGCGCAGCTTTTCCCTCTCACAAGCTGTGCTTTCTCCGATCATTCCCTGTCACGATGTAGTATTGCTTCTTGTTTTCATACATTTGCGCATCTGCGGCTTTCAGAAGCGACTCAAAATCCGTGTCCTTTGTGCCGCTTATCGTCGTACCGAGGGACGCGGTAGCCCCCAGTTGGCTTTTTGCCGTTTCCAGTAGTTTCTGAAACGCCGGATGTGTGATGTTTGGCAGAACCGCAATGAACTCATCTCCGCCAAGCCGATACACATGACGCTTTCCGAACACAGATTTCAGCGTCTGTGCGGTCTGCACAATGGCTTTATCACCGGCGTCATGTCCCTTTTGGTCATTTATTTCCTTTAGGCCATTTAGGTCGCACATGACAACCGCCAGGGGAAAGTACTTCCCCAGCTTTTCTGTGTACGCCCAATCCAGTGCTTTTCTGTTTTTACAATCTGTGAGCTGGTCATATAACGCACTGTGCTCCAGTGCATTCGCATTATCGCGCAGTCTTATCATAAAAGAGACCATAAACTCGATCATATCCATCTCATTCGAGATCTCGTGCAGTTTCTCTTTGGGAGGATTGTCCACACCGTAGAATCCGACCATCTTGCCGTTGATTTTGATTGGCCCTGTCACAAGGGTATTGACACCCTGAGGTTTCAGCCGTTCATAGATGGCTTCGTTTGTTTTTTTGCATTCTTCAATGTCAAGGATGATGGCATTGTTAGATTCTTGATATTGTGCAAACCATGTTTCAATGATGCCTTCATACGGCACATCCTGCAGGTTATCTTTTTCTTTGGGTACGCCCGCTTTGCACCACTCGTAGGTGTTGTCAAACGTTCCGCGGTCATTCTGTTCAAAGATGTACGCTCGATCGGCGGTCACACGCTGTCCGATATACTCCACCAGTTGATTCAGTACTTTGTCCGGAGTTGCTTCTGAAGCGGCATACCGAACCATGTCCGTGAGGAATCTCTCGTAATTCAGGAGTCGTTCCTGCGATTCGCGCTTGCTGACTTCCAACGCTTCCATTTCCTTATGGTACAGGATTATCTGGAGCTTGCTTCGCATCATCGTGGCAGTCAGAAACATGCTCAGCACCCCGTACAAAATAACATTCACGAGGTTTTTGGATAGAATTGGGTTGTGCTGCGCAAAGAATGCAAGTCCGATATAGAGCAGCATACTGCTCAGGATCAGCCCGTTCATGACCGCCGCTCTAGCGGTAAACAGCAGCGGCGCTACCATCATGAACACAATGTAGTTGACCGTGAGCTCCTCCGGCGTAATTACCGTTCCCGTAATAATGCCGAACAGCAGCAGCGCGGCAAAAAAGCTGTATATAACCAGCTCTTTCCCCAAGAAGCTTCTAAGTTGACAACGAGAAATGCAAAAATAGAGCAAAGAAAGGAACGTATAGGCCAGATACACCCATTTATAATTTCCGATACTCAGGGAAACCGCACTCAGCAGCGTTATGACTCCAAAGGCAACAAGCGCCACAACAGAATACAGCCGCATGGCTTTCCAGTTTTCTTCCCATGCATTCTGTTTTACTTTCTCATAATCACAACGACTAAACATAAACAAGGAAACGATATTATTCATACGTATTTTTTCAATCTCTGTTTTATTGCTACTACAAACGGGTCTCTAGGCTCGAAAGGCCGTTCAGGGTCAGGTCGTTGGCGACCGCCGAGACGCGCTCGATGGGAACCGAGCCGTCGGATAATGCCCACGTGCGATAGATACCGATAATACCGGACAGCAGAAACGCCAGGTAGTAATCGAACATCTCGTCCTTAAGACCTTGGGGCAGCAGACCGCGCTCGGCAATCTCATGTTCGAGCGGCGCACGAAGACGAGCCATAAAGTCGTCGAGCGGAATGTTTTCAATCAGCTGGCGATTGAGCACCAAATTGTTGCACAGCGCCTCGTTAACGGTTTTGAAGAAGGTCGCCGCCGCTCCGAGTGCTCGCTCGTTGGTGTTACCGCCCATAGAGGAAAGCGTCTTCTCGACTGAGTCGACAATCATCTCGACCACATCCACGGCAATGGCATCGAGCAAGCCGTCCACCGTGCCAAAGTGCACGTAGAAGGTCTTACGGTCGACATTTGCCTCGCGCGCGATGGCGCTCACCGTAATATCGGCGAGGGGCTTTTCCATCAGCAGTCGCTCGAATGCCGAAAGAATCGCATTGCGACTGCGAACGATGCGGCGGTCAAGGCGCGGTTTAGTGGTGGCCATAGACGTGTCCCCTTCATGTCAACTGCCCACCTATAGCTCCTGTACAAGTGGGAGATAATCAACGTAAGAGGATTATCCTATATCTAGCATCGCGATGACGAGCATCATTAAGAACGCACGACTCACCAACTGGGCTCTAGGGCCGCTTCTTTTTATTGAGCGCCGCAGGGGAAACGCGGATACCGTCGCCAGTCTGACGAACATAGGTCTTCCGTGCCGGTTTAGAGGCCACAGCAGTCTTTTGAGCATGCTGATTGGGGTCCACGGTAACCTGAGAGGTTGGATGTGCCTTAGCGGACGTAGAAGGCTTCTGAGGAGTGCGCCCGAGCTTGCACATCATACGGTCCCAGCGCGCATGGATACTCTCGTTATGAGCGCTCTTAAGGCCCAAAAGAGGGGCGGCCAAAATGGTCGGCGCGATAAAGGTAATCAAACGCCAAAGCAGATAGCCGGCAGTCGCTGCCGTGCCAAAAAAGTGACCCAGGAACAGCGCGAAGCCGCCCTCGGCACCACCGGTGCCGCCAGGCAGCGGGACGGCGGAACTCAACAGCTGTACAAAAGCACTCGCCGCCATGACCGAGAAAAAGTCAACGTCGTACTGACCAAAGGCAAGCATCAAAAAATACGGAACCAGGTAGAAAAACGCCAGCTGCAACATGGTGATGACGACCGTGAGCAGCATGGACGAAAAATGGCCGGCAGAGAGTTTGAATTTCTCGGAGAACGAGTAGATCTCGCCATCGACAAAGGTACGCCAGCCCTCGATCTTAGTAGCGGAAACACCCATGCGCTCGAGCCAATTGATAATACAATGTGCGACGCGCGTGACGGTCTTGGGCATCAACGCCACGGCAAAGATTCCGAGAAGAATGCAGCAGTGGCCGCCAAAACTAAAGACGCAAAGCAGCGTCATGTCGCCATAGCGCTCGGCGAAAAACGGCATGCGGGCGAGCAGCAGAATGGCACCCCATGCCACCAAACCAAACTGGTACACGATAAAGCGGGTGAATTGCGTGGCACCCGCTTCGCCCACATTTTGGCCGGCTTTGGTCAGGCGATAAATCTGGGCAGGCGTGGAGCCCATCATCATGGGCGTCAGGTTGCCAAAGAAGATGCCGCTCGCCTCGACCGAAATGAGGTCGCGGATGCCGACAGGCGAATTGGGATCGAGCCATACGGCAATCGCGTACGCCACGATGCCAAAAAACAAGTATAGGAACATGCAGAAGCACGCGGCAGCGAGCCACGGCGCCTGAACGCTAGCCATGGCGGCCCAGAACTGACCCATCTGACCGGTCACGACCAAATAGACAATATAGCCCACCAGCACAATGCCAATAAAGATGGCACCACGACGTGCGCTCTTGTTGTCATCGCCGCCCGAAACATCGACTTGAGGCTTTGGGGTATGCTGAGAGGACTCCGTCATGAGGCTCCTTCTGACCGTCAATGTATCTGGCCTATTGTACCCGTCTGGGAGATAAGCAAAACGTAAAGCTATGGGGCAAATGGGATTAACAGACAAGCCCGCAGGTAATAAAAAACCCGCCCTTCGGAAAGAAGGTCGGGTATCCAATACTTGGTAGCCCGTACCAGATTCGAACTGGTGATCTCCGCCTTGAGAGGGCGGCGTCCTAAACCGCTAGACGAACGGGCCATAAGCCTCAGCAGAAAAGAAGTGGTAGCCCGTACCAGATTCGAACTGGTGATCTCCGCCTTGAGAGGGCGGCGTCCTAAACCGCTAGACGAACGGGCCACATGACATCTGCACTGCCGTGCTGCGAGGACATATATTACGGGACAAAAAACGCGAGCGCAAGAAGAAATTCCAAATTGGCCAAATTTTGTCGTGAGGTTATGGAACACACAGGTCAACCTGGTAGCTAATTTGGGACGGGGCTTTTTTAGCTACCCCTGCCAGAATCACTATTGTTCGTCCTATTGACAGCGGGGGTAGCTAAAAAAGCCCCGTCCCAAATGAGCTACCCCAGGTTGAGGTGGGCCAGAAGGGCTTCGCGGGTATTGGGAATGTTCTTCTCGATCACGGCGTCGAGGGCAAGGTTGAGAAGCTGTCCAAGCTCAGGCCCCGGTTTGACGCCGGCGCGAATCAGGTCCCCGCCGTTGATGCCAAGCATCTTAAGCGTATAGGGCTCCCCCGCTTCCAACAGTTCGTGGGCGAGCGAACGCATCTCCTCGATTGTCTCGACGTAATAGAAGCACGACGGTGCCTTACCCAGCGTATCGGCACGCTTAAGGTCCATAAGCTCGTCAATCAAACGCGGCGTGTCGACGCCCTCACCCGAAAGCGAGCGCATCATATTGAGCAAACAGGAGCGCTCGGGGCGCAACGGCTTATCGTGAAACCTGATAAGCAGACACACGTCGCGAACCAAATCGTGCGAAAGCGCCAAGCGATCCATAATAGCGCGCGCTTTCTTGGCGCCAAGCTCAGGATGACCGTAAAAGTGGCCGCTACCCGCATGATCGACCGTAAAGCAATCGGGCTTGGAGACATCGTGCAAAAACGCTGCCCACATTAAGCTCGACGAAGGCGCCACGCCGTCACACAGTGCCAGCTCCCCCGCTACCGTCAAAACGCGAGCGATATGCTCGTAGACATTAAAGGCGTGGTAGACGCTGCACTGGTCAAACCCACGAGCCGGCGCAAGCTCGGGCACGGCGGCGCAAACAAGCTCAGGGTAGCGTAGCATCGCGTCTCCCCCGTGACCGGTCGATAGAATCCCCTCGAGCTCAATGCCCACGCGTTCGCGTGCCACGGCATCGAGCAGCGGCGAGCACTCGGCAAGCGCCTGTTTGGTCTTAGGCTCGATCATAAAATCCAGACGGCAGGCAAAACGCACGGCGCGCAGCATGCGAAGCGCATCCTCGTTAAAGCGACGCTTGGGATCTCCGACGGCACGAATCAGCTTACGCTCCAGGTCGCCCTGGCCATCATAACGGTCGACAAGACCGCGCTGGGGATGCCAAGCCATGGCGTTAACGGTAAAGTCACGACGTGCCAGATCGTCCTCAAGCGACGCCGCACGCTCCACACTCTGGGGATGGCGACCATCGGTGTAAAAACCGTCCAGGCGATACGTCGTGACCTCAATACGCTCATCGTCACAAAGGGCGGTAATGCCGCCAAATTTTATGCCCGACTCAACTACCGCAATGCCGGCTGCCTCGAGCGCCGCCTTGGACTCTTGCCACAGGCCGCTACAGCACATGTCAACATCGTGGCTGGGACGTCCCATCAGGGCGTCACGTACCCAACCGCCTACGAACCAGGCCTCGAGACCGGCGTCCTCAAGCGCACGTAGCACGCGCAGGGAGGCATCTGTGGGCTGCGTACCGTTGAGCGAAACATTACACATACCTATGGCCTCCTACGCTTGCAAGCGTTAAACGATGGTTCTCAAGCAGTCTAGCAAGAAACAAGCGTGAGCGCACATGAAATCACATCGTCGATTCGTGCGAACGAGACAGCAGAGCCCATGCGGCCAACAGATAAAAACACCCGCCTCGGAGATCCAAAGCGGGTGTTCGGCAACGATGTGTCTAAACGGTTAGCAGACCTGGCGAACGTCGATGTGCTTCTTATATTCGTCCACCTTGGCAAAATCGCCCAAACCAGGACACTCGACCACGTTGGCACCGGTTGCCATCGAGAGGCGCAGGGCGTCCTCGACGCACTCGGGGGCATCGTGCCACACGGACAGGAAGGCGGCAAGCGAGGAATCACCGGCGCAGACCGTCGAGAGCAGCTTGACCTCAAAGGTACGTTTGGCCAACCAAATGTGCTCGCCGTTGGAGAAGTACGCGCCGTCGCCACCAAGGGTCAGCAGCACATTCTTAGCGCCCTTGGCGTGCAGCTCAGCCATAGCGCCCTTAACGGACTCGTCGTCGCCACCGCTCACCTTAATGCCAAAGATGTCGAGCAGCTCGTCGTCGTTGGGCTTAATGAGCAACGGCTCCATGGCAATGAGATCGGCCAGCTGATGGCTCGAAATATCGAGCACGAACTCGGCACCCTTTGCCTTAACACGGCGAAGAACCTCGGCCAGGAAACCCTCGGAGGTGTTGGGGGGCAGCGAGCCGCTAATGACCAGACAGGTCATGTCGTCGAGCGAGTCGATGAGCTCAAACATCTCCTGCTCGTTGGCAGCATTGATGGCAGCGCCTGCATTGACCATGTTGTACTCGGTATCGGGACCGGCGTTGAGGAAAACGTTGACGCGCGTGATGCCGTCAGTCCACACGGGCTTGACGGGCACACCCAGGGCCTCGGCGCCCTTGACGATATACTCGCCTGAGAAGCCGGCAAAAAAGCCCAGGATCGTGGTGTCGACACCGTAGTGATCGAGGGTGAACGAGACGTTGAGACCCTTGCCATTGGGCGTATAGACCGCGTTGCGCGTGCGGGTGACGGTGTTGGCGGAAAGTCCGTCGCAGGAAATGTTGTAATCAATGGCGGGATTTGCAGTGAGCGTGTAAATCATGAATGTTCCTTTCACAAAGCAACGTGTTAATGAAAGTATATTCCACACCTTGTGAAAAGACCATAGCAACTCGGCGAACGGTGTAGAACGCGTGCAGGTCGCCAGAAAAGCAGCAAGGCGGGGCAAAAAAATCAGGAGTGCTTGCCCTGAAGCTCATTTGCAATTTACAAATAAGCGCCCCGGCTTAAACCGGGGCGCCATATAGCCACGAATATGTAGCGTTTCGCTTACTTGCGATCGAGCTTGCGGACAGCAACGCGCTTACTATACTCATCGACGTGACCGAAGTCGCCGATGCCCACGGACTCGGCAACGTTGGCGCCGGTGGCCATAGCGAGCTTCATGGCCTCCTCGACGTTATCGCGATCCCTGTACCACTTGTGCAGGAACGCAGCGAGCGTGCAGTCGCCGGCGCAGACGGAAGAGACCAGCTTGATGTTGAACTCACGCTTAGCGTACCAGATGTCCTCGCCGTTGGAGAAGTAAGCGTCGCCGCGGCTACCACGGGTGAGCAGCACGTTCTGGACGCCGGCATCGTGAGCCATCTTCATAGCAACGCGGACCTCGTCGTCGGTGTCGACCGGCACGCCAAAGATGGCCTTCATCTCGTGATGGTTCGGCTTGATGAGCAGCGGCTTCTTGTGAGCGAGCTCCTTGAGCTTGTCGGAAGACAGGTCTAGGACGACGTCGGCGCCACGAGCCTGAGCGTGATCCATGACCTGAGCCAGGAAGTCGGGCGTAGCTTTGGGAGGCACGGAGCCGGAGACGATCAGGCACTCAAGATCGCCCGCGGTGTCCAGGATGTTGTAGAGCTCCTTCTGGTGCTCCGGCGTAATCGGGGCGCCGGGGTTAAGGATGCCGTACTCGTGCTGGCCATCGTTGACATAGGTGTTGATACGCGTGATGCCGTCGGTCCAGACCGGGCGGCACAGGCAACCCAGGTTCATGACCTCCTCGACGATGAACTTGCCCGTGAAGCCGGCGAAGAAGCCGAGCGCGACGGTGTCGACGCCCATCTTCTTAAAGGCGAAGGACACGTCGAGGCCCTTGCCGTTAGCCGTGTAGCTGGCCGAGCCGGTGCGGACGTTCTCGTCGGGCTCGAGCGGAGAGCTCGAAACCGTCATGTCGACAGCCGGGTTAGCGGTTAGCGTGTAGAACATTTACAGTACCCCCTGTATATTTGAGGGCCGCGCGGCCAGCCCATTCCAACCACGCGGTTACCTCTGATACCAAATTAGCGAGCGGCAGCCTCAAGCAGCGCCTTGACCTCTTCGGCAGTGGTGCAGGCGAGCGCCTTCTCGGCGAGATCGTCGCACTCGGCCTTGGTCCACTGGCTGATGGTCTTGCGGGCGCGAAGGATAGACGGGGCGCTCATCGAGAACTCCTCGAGGCCCCAGCTGATCAGCAGCGGCTCAAGC
This sequence comes from Collinsella sp. HCP3S3_D1, assembly GCF_052064015.1. NCBI lineage: Bacteria > Bacillati > Actinomycetota > Coriobacteriia > Coriobacteriales > Coriobacteriaceae > Collinsella > Collinsella sp. HCP3S3_D1. The sequence continues at coordinate 89,271 of NZ_JBQHWK010000007.1, read as the reverse complement.
AGCGGATCGGCAGCGGCCTCGCCGCACATACCGACCATGATGCCAGCCTTGACGCCGCTCTCGATGATGTTCTTGAGCGAGCGAAGCACGGCAGGATAGTACACCTGGTACAGGTTAGAAATGGTGTCGTTACCACGGTCGGCACACATGGTGTAGCCGATCAGGTCGTTGGTGCCGATCGAGAAGAAGTCGGCGACCTCGGCCAGGCGGTCAGCGATCAGCGATGCGGCAGGCGTCTCGACCATAATGCCGACCTCGATGTTCTCGTTGAACTTGCGGCCCTCTTCGGTCAGCTCGGACTTGCACTCCTCGACGAGCTCCTTAACGGCCAAGACCTCCTCGACGCAAGTGACGAGCGGGATCATGATCTTGACATCACCGAAGGCGCTGGCGCGCAGCAGAGCGCGGAGCTGTACCTTGTACTGGTCGGGGTTGGCCAGGCAGTAACGCACGGCACGGAAGCCCATGAAGGGGTTCTCTTCCTTGACCATGTGCAGGTACGGGATCTCTTTGTCGCCACCCACGTCGAGCGTGCGGATGATGACCGGAGCGCCATTGAGCGCGCTGGCAACCTTGCGATAGGCGTTGAACTGCTCCTCCTCGGAAGGAAGCTCGGCGGAGTCCATGAACAGGAACTCGGAGCGGAACAGGCCAATGGCCTCGGCATCGTGATCGAGCGCGTTAGGCACGTCATCGGGGTTACCGATGTTGCAGGCAATGATCTTCTTGATGCCATCGGCAGTCACGGACGGCTTGCCACGGAAAGCCTCGAGGGCTGCCTTCTCGGCAGCGAAAGCCTCGGCCTTAGCGGTATAGGCGGCGAGCGTCTCCTCGTCGGGATCGGCCTCGACGATACCCTTGCCACCGTCGACGACAACGGTCATGCCGTTGCGCAGCGCGGTGCAGCTGTTGGCAACCGAAAGGACAGCCGGAATCTCGAGGGCGCGGGCGATGATCGCGGAGTGCGACGTGCGGCCACCGGTCTCGGTGACGATACCGGCAACGTGGGCCTTATCGATCGTGGCGGTCATGGACGGCGTAAGGTCGTGCACGACAACGACAGTGTTTTCGGGCAGGACGGAAAGATCGACGACCTCCTTGCCCAAAAGCTCGGCCAGAATACCGGTGCGGATGTCGGCGATGTCTGCCGCGCGCAGGCGGAACATCTCATCGTCCATGGACAGGAACATGTTCTCAAACATGGTCGAGGTGTCCATGAGCGCCTGCTCGGCGCAGGTGCCGCCGTCAATGGCGGCGTTGATGGCGTCGGTCATGCCCGGGTCCTGAGCCAGGACAATGTGTCCGCTCATGATCTCGGCCTCGGCCTCGCCCACCGTCTCCTTCATGTGGTCGGCCTGAGCCTGGGTCTTCTCGCAGAAGACCGAAAGGGCGGTCTGATAGCGCTCCTTCTCTGCTGCCGAATCAGCAACCTCGTGCGGCTCAAACGTCAAGTCGGGTTCGACGGCAACCATGACGGTGCCGATACCGATGCCCTCGGAAGCGTTGACTCCCTGATACATTCCTATTCCTCTCTCCGTGTCATGTGATAAAGCGTTTTGCCATATCCATGACAAAAGAGCGCAGTTCCCTTTAAACAGGTCACTGCGCCCCCAAATATGAACTTAGTTGTTCAACATGCGACCCGTTTGAGTTCTACTCGCCAAGACCGCTCTTGATGAGCTCGATGGCAGCAGCCAGAGCCTCGGCCTCGTCAGCGCCGTCGCACTTGACCTCGACCTCGGTACCGCAGGGGATGCCGGCAGCCATGAGGGCCATCGGGGACTTGCCGTTGACCTCCTTCTCGGGGGTGACGACCGTCACGTCGCAGGCGTACTTGCCCATGGTGGAGGCGAAGAGGCCAGCCGGACGCATGTGAAGACCCTGAGGATTAACGAGGGTAGCCTTCTCAGAAACCATAATTGACTCCTTTTTTGTGTTTAACCCCTATCAGCAATGCGACAGGAGCCATATTCACGACGTGGATTATATTAACTCACATCAAACGGTTTTTCATTATGTTTCGCACGAATTGTTGGACAGATGTTTTTGTCGTCCGCTTGCTCGCCCACAGGGGGCCGGGCGCGGCCAGTGAGATTTCCTGCTCTACAGTCCTGCTCGCACGAAGAGCACATTAAGTGCTCTTCGGCTCGTGCGGAACTCGCGATAAATCTCACTGGCCGCGCCCGGCCCCCTGTGGGCGAGCAAGCTGCGGAAACTCAGTCGGTCCAGAGCAATATCGTGCGAAAGAAATTTTGGCTGAGTTTTTGTTCGCCTGGTTGATCTGGTTGATGGGGCTATCTATGCCCTCTTGTGAACTGAGGAATATGCCGAACTGTCGGCAGGAAGGAAATGTCCCTCAGTACCGGTTTACTTGAAAAAAGGCGGGGACCCCTGATGGAGTCTCCGCCTTATATACAGGGGGCGATGTTATTCGCAAGCTGCGGGATTAGACCAGACGGGCGTTGATTGTCTTAGCGATCTCGGCAGCGTCGGTAGAACCCTTAACGGTGGCACGGAAGCCCTCGTCCATGAGCGCCTCGGCGACCTTGGACAGGATCTTGAGGTGCGTGGTGCCGGCCTGGGCACCGGGGATGAGCAGGGCAATAGCCACGTTGACAGGAGCGCCGTCCATGGTGTCCCAACCGGTCACGCCAGAGTCGTCCTTGACGACGATGACGGCGGCCTCGGTAATGGCATCAGACTTGGCATGCGGAATAGCGAAGCCCTCCATCATGCCCGTGGTGCCCTCGGCCTCGCGGGCCAGGAAGGCGTTCATTACGGCGTCGGCGTCGTCAGCGATACCGGCCTTGACAGCCTGGTTGGAGACAAAGCTCAGGGCCTCGTCACGAGAAGCAAAATCCTCGGCGACAAAAACGTTCTCGACCTTCACGAAGTCGGAAGCCTCAGCCTTGGGGGCCTCGACGGCAGCGGCCTTGGGAGCCTCGACCGGCTCAGCGGCAGCGGCGGGAGCGGCCTTCTGTTTCTTCTCGAAGTCATACTTCTTGAAAGCAACGAACAGGATGCCACCGACCACGGCGCCGATGAGGATCGCGAGGACCCACAGCGGACCGTTCTCGACAACGGGCAGGACCAGGAAACCACCGTGAGGCGCCGGATCGTGGACGTTGAACATAATGGTCAGGATCGAGGCGATGGAGGAACCGAGCATCATGATGGGCATGACGGGCCAGATGTTCTTGGTCATGAACGGAATGGCGCCCTCGGTGATGTGGGTGCAACCAAGGATGAGGTTGACGATACCGGCGTCATGATCCTCCTGGCTGAAGTACTTCTTGCCGACGATGACGGCGAAGGTGGTGATCAGCGGCGGAACGATGCAGGCGGCGGAGACGGCAGCCATGAAGTTGGTGCCGAAGTTATAGGTGTCGGTGCCGACACCGGCAGCCAGGGCCTCGGTGAGCATAGCGGTACCGGTGACGTAAGCAGCCTTGTTGACCGGGCCGCCCATATCAAAGGCGCACATGCAGCCAATGGCAAGACCCAGGACAACAGCGCCAGAGGCAGACAGACCCTTGAGGAAGTCCATCATGGCGGTGTTAATGGCAGCCATGGGGCCGGAGATGCCGAGCATGACCAGACCGACGATGGCGGTCGAGAACAGCGGGTACAGGAAGATAGCCTTGAGGCCGTCCAAGTTCTTGGGCAGCTTGGCAAAAACCTTCTCGAGCAGCAGGATGACATAGCCAGAGAGGAAACCGCCGACGATGCCGCCCAGGAAGCCAAAGCCCACGCCGGCACCGCCGGCATCGATCATGCCGGTCTCGGCATTAACGGGCAGGCCCTGGATGGCGATCATACCGGCGACGAAGCCGGGAACGAGCGCCGGGCGCTTGCCGATGGACTCGGCGATATAGGCGGAAAGCACGGGAACCATGAGGTTCATGGCGATGCCGCCGATGATCTTGAGCATAGCGGCAAAGCTGTTGTAGTCGGCAGCCGTCGAATCGAAGGACGTGATGCCCCACAGGAACGAAACGGCGGTCAGAACACCACCGGCAACGACGAAGACCAGCATGTGGCTGACGCCGTTCATGAGGTGCTTATAGATGATGTGACCGATGGACTCCTTCTCCTCGACCTCATCCTCGACATCGGCAGCAGCCGCAACCGTGTCGTCGCCCTTGGCGGCGAGAGCGCGGTCGATCAGCTTACCGGCAGCCTCGACGGACAGGGCCTTGGAAACACCGACGGAAACCATGGGCTTACCGGCGAAACGCTCCGCCTGGACATCCTTATCGGCTGCGACGACGACGGCCTTAGCACCGGCGATCTCACCCTTCGTGAGTTCGTTCTCGACACCGACCTGGCCATGGGTCTCGACCTTAATGGTCAGACCGCGCTCGGCAGCTGCCTTCTCCAGCGCCTCCTTCGCCATGAAGGTGTGCGCGATGCCGGTCGGGCAACCGGTGGCGGCGATGATGTCAAACTTAGCCATGTGTCCCTCCTTCTTGAGTACTGCGCCCGCGGGCGCTCCCCTACACGCGCTACGGTGCGCGTTTTTCCACTCCTGAAAGATACCAAGCCACCGCTTATATGAGAAGCAATCCAGCCTATTTCTCCGGTGAAAGGTTCTTTCACAACCGTAAACGGTCGATGAAAGTTTACCATCAACTTTTGAAACAGCAAGGTGTATCTTGTAATTGATTTCCCCGTATACTAGAGCGGCACACAACAAGACAGCTTTTAATGCCAACCAGGAGTCATCCATGTCCGATAGCAGCAAGAGCGCACTCTCCCTTATTAGCACGCACAAGGGATACAGCGAGTCCGAGCAGCGCATTGTCGACTATATCCTAGAGCACCAGTCCGAGGCACCGCTCCTAACAGCCGCGCAACTCTCGCGCGCCGCCGCAACCTCCGAGGCCACCGTCTCGCGCTTCTGCCGCAAGCTGGGCTTTGGAAGCTTTCGCAGCTTTCAGTTTTCGCTGGCGCGCGATCTGGAGAGCCAGCGCAGTGAAGGCCTCACAGACGAGGTCTCGCTCGATAATATGGAGCAGAGCCTCAAAAACATCCTCGCCGCAAAGGTCAGTGAACTCAATGCGACCATCGATGGCATTGATCACGATACACTGGCAGCCGTCGTGCACGCGTTTAAGAACGCAGGGGCTATCGAGTTTGCAGCCGTAGGTAATACCAACGCCGTTGCGCTTGACGCGACGTTTAAGTTTTCGCAACTGGGCCTTCGCTGTATGTCAAGCACCATCAGCGAGACATCAATCGGCTTTGCGCTCACGTTGCGCCCCGGCGACGTTATCGTGCTGATCTCGAACTCTGGCAAGTCGCGTCGACTGAATCGCATGGCAAAAGCGGCTCGAGGCTGTGGTGCCACCGTAGTCGTCATCAGCAGCGACAGCAAGTCTCCGCTTGCTCGCCTAGCCGACTACACCTTTAATACCGTGAACCACGAGGCGCTGCTCACCACGGGCGACTTTGCGTTCTCCAAGATCAGCGCCACGATGATCATCGAGGTTATCTACAACTTCCTGCTGCCCGAAATCGAGGACGCCCGAGAGCACATCAGCTACTACGAGGAGCTTATCCAGCCGGATAAGGTCGTGGAATAGAAATTTTGGCGAGCCGACAAACGCCACTCGCCACGAAACCGGCCCATCTACTACGTTTTATCAGTATGGCCCAACCACATACCGAAAATAGAAAAACCGCAGGCGTTCTACCTGCGGTTTTCTTTTTGCAATTCAAGGCGTGGTTGCCGATAGCCTATTAAACGTAGTAGATGGTCCGGTTTCGTGGCGGCCGGGTCGAACATACATGTAACGGCTCGGCCTAAGCACGCGCTTCCTCGAGCATCTGCTTAGCGTGCGCCAAGCTTGCCTCCGATTGATCGCCGCTCAGCATGCGGGCGATCTCTGCGGTACGGGCGTCCCCGGCCACCTCATCCAGATGGGTTTGGGGAACGTCGCCGGGCTCTTTGCTCACCACGTAATGTTTGTCGGCCATGACGGCGACCTGCGCCAAGTGCGTTACGACAATCACCTGATGCGTTGCGGCAAGATCTGCCAGAACGCTCGCAAGGGCGCGTGCAGTAGAGCCGCCAACACCGGCATCGACCTCGTCGAACACCAACGTATCCACGCCGTCCGCGTTACCCAAAACAACCTTGCTCGCCAACATGACACGGCTCAGCTCGCCGCCAGACGCAATGCGGCGCAGGGGGCGCGGCGTCAATCCGGCACCGCTACGATACAAAAGCTCGTAGCTCGAAGGGCCCGCCGGCGTCCACTCGGCGCGCGGAAGATCGCGCGAGTCCCAAACGAGCTCGGCGCCGCCCATCTCCAGGCGCGCCATCTGACGGCCAACCTCGTGACAAAAGCGCGGGGCTGCCGTATTGCGTGCACGCTTAAGTGCCTTGGCGGCGGCGAACAGTTCGCGCTCTGCCGCGCCAAGCGCTTCGCGCGCCTTCTTGATCTGCTCATCACCATCGTCTACCAGCGACAACAGCTCTCGCGAGCTATCGCGCATGGCAAACACGTCGTCCATGGTGGGACCCCACTGACGCAAAAGTCCCTTAAGGTCGGAATACCGCTCGCGCATACGAGCCAGCTCGCGCGGGTCGAAGGCGACCCCATCTCGATAGGCACGCAGCTCGTTGGCACAATCCTCGAGCGAGATGCAGGCATCAGAAAGCGCATCGGCGATATCACCCAACTTGCGATCGACAGTAGCCATGCGCGAAAGCTCCGCGACGGCACTGTTCACGGTATCGAGTGCTCCCCCTTCGGCAGCAAGCGACGCATGGGCATCGTTGGCCGTTGCCACCAACACCTCGGCATGCTCGGAGCGTGGCAGCAGCTCCTCGAGCTCCTCATACTCACCCGGCTTGGGGTCGACCTCGGCGATGCGCTCGAGGGCAAAGCGCGCTTCCTCGACACGACTCCCCTGCGCACGCGAGGCCTCTTCGACGCGACGGACCTCTTTGGCAGCCGCGCGAGATGCCTTAAGGCAAGCACGATAGCGATCGAGCGCCTCGAGCGCCGGGCGCCCCGCCCATGCATCGACCATGGCAACATGATGCGCAGGGTCGAGCAGGCGCTGGTGCTCGTGCTGGCCGCAAAGATCCATCATCACGCCGACGCGCTCGGAAAGCTCACGCACGCTGGCGATGCGGCCGTCAATTTTTACGCGGCTGCGACCCTCGGCAGAAAGGCTGCGCTGAACGGTGAAGCCCTCCGTGTCGTGCGGGCCGTCAAACAGGCGCGCCTCGACGTTGGCAAGCGTCTCGCCCTCGCGCACCGTCGACGAATCCGCGCGCTCGCCCAGAATGAGCTTAAGCGCCGAGAGCAACGCAGTCTTACCGGCGCCGGTTTCTCCGGTCAGAACCGTTAAGCCCGCGCTCGGAACCAACGTCGCCTCGCGAATGAGGGCAATGTTGGAAACCTGCAGCTCATCGATCATGACGCACTCCGTAGAACACGCGGCTCACCGAGTTATAGAAGCTCTCGGGGCCGTAATCCAGCAGCAGAACATCGCCGGGACCGCGACGCACAGCCACGCTCTCGACCGTGCCATCGCAGGCAATAAACTGTCCATCGATGGCGATCGCAGGCACGCTCGGGCGGTCATCGGACATAAAAATCTCGACGACATCGCTTGGCGAGGTCAAAAAGGCGCGAGCCTGAATGGTATGTGGGGCGATGGGCACGCAAACCATGCCCGTGTAATCGGGACTGACGATGGGGCCGCCGGCGGAAAGCGCGTAGCCGGTGGAACCGGTCGCTGTCGAAACGACGACGCCGTCACCGCGCAGGCGGTCGATATGATGGCCAGACACCGTGATGTCGAACTCAACCATATCGGACAGGGGCCCGCGCGTAAGCGCCATATCGTTAAGGGCAAACGTGCGCACGACATCCTTCGTGCCATCTTCGCGCACCGAAACGATATCCGCGGCGAGGGTGGCGCGGCGACTCACATGGAGCTCACCGGAAAGGGCATCGCTCACGACCTGCAAAATATCGCGATCCTCGGGGCTCGCAGCCGTCAAAAAACCCAAATGACCATAGGAAAGGCCCAGAATGGGGATCTCGCGGTAGTTGAGAATGCGGGCGGCACGCAACAGCGTGCCGTCGCCGCCGAGCGTAATGACCAGGTCGGCATCGTCAACATCGGGCGCACGCTGGATCTTGGAACGCTGATCGGCAGCCCATGCGACCTCGTAGCCCTGGCGCGAAAGCCAAAGCTCGAGCATCAAGCCGCTCTCGACCGCCTCTTGCTTGTAGTAATTGGGAACCAGAAAGACCTTCATAGCGTTGCAGCTTTCTCGCTCAAAGCCGTTACCTGTGATTGCAGCTCATCGTCGGCACGCTCGCCAGAGGCAAACCTCGTGCCGTACAGGAAAAATTCGACGTTGCCCTTGGCGCCATGGATGGGCGACACGCACACGTCGAGCGGAAACAGGCCCTTGGCGGCAAAGAGCTCAATCGCCGCCACAAGCGTATCGCGGCGGACGGAGGGATCGGTCACGATACCACCCTCGCCCACCAGCGCAGCCGGCGCCTCAAACTGCGGCTTTACGAGCGTGCAGAACGAACCCGAAGGCTTCAGGCACGCCAACACGGCGTCGATGATATTCGCGATACTCGTAAACGACACATCGCAGACAGCCAAGTCGATAGCGCCGCCGTAGCCAAGCTCGGGCAGTTGTGTCACGTTGGTGCGCTCATGGAGCCTCACCCGCTCGTCTTGGCGCAGCGACCAATCAAACTGAGCGCGACCCACATCGACCGAAACGACCGTTGCGGCGCCACGCTTGAGCAGGCAATCGGTAAAGCCGCCCGTGGAGCAGCCCACATCGAGGCAAGCAAGTCCCATGGGATCGATCCCAAACGCATCGAGCGCGCCCTCGAGCTTGAGCCCGCCGCGCCCCACGTAGGGAATACGGCCCTTCACGTGCAGGGGCAGACCGGGCGCCACCTTAAGGCCCGGCGAGGTCAAACGCTCGCCGCCACTCGAGACCAAGCCGGCCATAAGAGTGCGAAGGGCATCCGCGCGGTCGGCGCAGATGCCCTGTGAAATCAGTTCGTCATCGAGACGCACGCGTTTCATGAATGCCATCAACCATTCGTATCCGGAGACGCGGCCTGGCTATCCTGGGATTCGTTTGCCGCATCCTCATCGTATTCCTGCTCGAGCTTATCGGCCTCACGAGGCGTCAACTCAAACTTGTCGACCATATCGACCGCACGGGAGCCAAGTTCGATCGCCTCGTCAAACAAATCGAGCGAACGCTCCAAGGACGTATCCTTGGAGCGAACGGTAGCGATGATCTGGTCCAAGCGGTCCGAGATCTCGTCGAAGTTGCGGACGGAACCCTCTGGCATGGCTACTCCTCGACGGTACCGTTCTCGGCCTCGGCGACATCGGCACCCTCGTCGAGAACGTCGGCCGCAGCCTGAGCGGCGGCAACCTTGGCGGCAGCCTCGGCGGCCTGGGCCTCCTCGCGGGCGCGGTCCTCGGCCAGCAGCTCCTGATACAGGTCCTCGCCCGGCAGCTCCTCGCTACGCGCGATCTTGCCCAGCACGCCATTGACAAACGACGCGGACTGGTCGGTGCCATAGGCCTTGGCAAGCTCTACAGCCTCGTTGATCACGATGGCGTCCGAGACCTCCTCGTCGGTGAGGAAGCGCATCTCATAGACGGCGATACGCAGCAGATTGCGATCGGCGCCGGGCATGCGCATAAGATCCCAGTTCTTGGCGATGGAGCGCAGGGCGCAGTCGATGCGGTCGATATACTCGTAGGCACCGCGGCACAGCTCCAGAGCGTAGGGGTCGAGGGGACCCTTCGAGATCAGGAAATCGCCCTCGAGGACGCGCTCGAGCGGGCTGTCCGTCGCCTCGGCCTGGAACAGTAGCTGCAGCGCTTGACTGCGGGCAAGCGTACGCCCGCGATAAACCTTAAGGCTCAAAGGTTACTCCTTGGGGAAAACGAGGCCGTCGATGCAAACGTCAACGCGCTCGACCTCGACGCCTACCTGGGCATCGATAGCTGCGACCACGGCGGAGCGAACGGCCTCGGCGAGTTTCTTGAACGGATAGCCAAAGAACACCACGACGCGCACGGTGAGTGCGAGCTTGTCGCCGATGACCTCGGCCTCTACCGGCGGCTCGGAAGCCGGGGCCTTGGACGAAAGCATCATGGAGACAAGGTTGGTGGCAAGGTCCTTGACGCCCACGGAGGCGATGCCCTCGACATCCGTGACGGCGCGCGAGACGATGGCGGTCAGAACATCGGGCGAAATACCGATGCCGTCAATCTTGATTTCCTGGGGCATGAGTCCTCCTAGAAGAGTTGGTTGCTAGACGCGGGAGACGAACTTGCCGTCGCGGGTGTCAACCTTGATGACCTCGCCCTCGTTGAGGTACATCGGGACCTGGATGACAGCACCGGTGTCGATGGTGGCCGGCTTGGTGGAACCCTGAACGGTGTCGCCCTTAAAGCCCGGGTCGGTCTGGACGATGGTGGTCTCGATGAACATCGGCGGGGTCACGCCCATGAGCTCGTCGTCGGCGAAGAGCAACTGGCAGGTGTCGTTCTCGCGCAGCCACTTGGAGTTCTCGCCCACCATGTCCTCGGGAACGGGAACCTGCTCGTAGGACTCGTTGTCCATGAAGATGTAGTCGGCGCCGTCGTTGTAGAGGTACTGGAACTCACGGGTGGTGAGCATGACGCTCTCGAACTTGGTACCGGCGTTGCAGGTGTTCTCGACGACACGACCGCTCTTGATATCGCGGGTCTTGTAGCGCACAAAAGCACCGCCCTTGCCCGGCTTGACGTGCTGGAACTCGACGATGGTGTAGACCTTGTCCTTAATGCGGAGACCGAGGCCGTTCTTGAAGTCGGCGGTAGAAATGGTAGGCATAGCGACCTTTCTTGTTATGGGTAGAACGCACAAGCGTCCAAATTACATACGAGCGAAATTATACACTTGCAGGCGGCGCCTGCGGCGAGCGCATAAAAAGAGAACGCGGGGCGCCCGAATCATTTCGGACGCCCCGCTTCCAAAATCGAACTGAATGGCTTAGCAGTCGATGACGTGCAAGTCGTGCGGGGTCTTGGTGAAGGGCTCATAGCCGTTCTCGGTGACAACACCGTAATCCTCCAAGCGCACGCCGCCCACGCCGGGCAGGTAGACGCCGGGCTCCATGGTGACAACCGAGCCGACCTCGATGATGTTCTTGCTGCGGTTGAAGTTGGGCAGCTCGTGGATGTCGATACCGACACCATGGCCCAGGCCATGGTTGTAGTAATCGCCATAACCGGCATCGCCGATGATCTTCTTGGAAAGCTTGAAGATATCGTTACCCTCGACGCCCGGATGGATAGCGGCGACGCACTCCTCGTGGGTGCGGCGCACGAGCTCGTACAGGTCGAGCTGTTCCTGCGTGGGCTCGCCCATCACGACGGTACGCGTCATATCGGAGCGATAGTCGCAGTAGCCCGCGCCATAATCCATGAGGACGAAATCGCCCTTCTCGATGACACGGTCGCTTGGGACGGCATGCGGGTTGGCGGTGTTGGGACCGCTCGCGACGATGGAGCCAAAGGCCAAGCTGTCGGCACCGTTGGCGAACATAAAGTTCTCGAGCTCGTTGCGGACCTGCTTCTCGGTCATACCGGGCTTAATAAAGCCGAGCATGTGCTGGAAGGCGGCATCGGTGATCGACTGCGCGTGTCGCATGAGCTCGATCTCCTCGGCATCCTTGATGGCGCGCATCTTACGAATGTCGTCATGCATCAGCGGCAGCATGCAGGCGACGGAGCGATCCTCAAGACCACGCTGAATACCCTGGTAAAAGTTAATCTGCATGTCATCCTCGACGGCGCAGACGCGACACTTGTTGGCCGCGATCTTGCCGGCAACCCAACCGGGGATGGTGCCCTCGTCCATGTCGTAGACCCAGGGGCTGCCGGCGGGCGTGTTCTCCTCAAAGCTGTTGAGATAGCGCGAGTCGGTATGGAACAGGCACTGATCGGCCGTAATAAATGCGGCGTGCGGAAACTCGAAGGTGTAATCGAAGACGCCCTTCACACCCGTGAGCCAACGGAGGTTGGCCTCGTCGCGCACGACGATAGCATCGTAGCCGCGCTCGACCATCAGGGAACGGACACGCTCGATACGACCGGCAGGACCGGCAGCAAACTCAGACATTCAGATTCCTTTCTTATTGTTCTCAAAAAGAGCAGGACGGGCTTCAAACGAATAGCCGAACCACAAGCGATTCGCAACCGATTGAAAACCCGTCCCTCAAAATGATACGAAAGACGATGGATGTCAATAAAGTTAAAAAAGTTCCTTGCGAGAAGCCAGATACGCCTGCGCATGGCGTTCGAGAATCTCGTCCTCGACATTTGTCAGGCGAATGGCGCCGAGCGCCGCGGGCAGCGGCAGCATGCTGCGGTTTGAGCGGGCAAACTGCTGCTTGCGGAACTCCTCGATAAACGCGGTGGGCTCCAAGTCGAAGGCAAGCTCTTCGATGCCAAAGTCCTCCAGGCAATCGTCGAGATCAAACACATTGTCGATATCGAAGTCACAGGCATCATGTGCTAGGCGCGCCTCAAAGCGCATACCCTCGGAAAGGAGCTGGTATGCGGGAACGTTAGCCGCGGCCTCGCCCAGGCAGGCGCGAAGGGTGCGCTCCCCTGTCTTACCAAAATCGAGTGCATGGCGAGCACTGGGGTTCGTGGCCATGAGCACATCTTTGCGCGCGGTCTGGGACCACTGCACAGCATTGACGAGCGCGACCTCCTCGCCGGAAAGAATCTCGGGAACAGTCTCGGTAAACTGATTCCAGCGGGACTTGCTGCTCGAAAGCATGGTTCCAACAAGCACCACATAGCCGAGCTTGAGATCCTCGGGGTCCGCCCCGCGAACAAGGTCGAGATCACACACGACCAAGCCCGATTCGGGACGGAACGCGATAGCGGGAAGCGCATTCGACGACGAGGCGACGAGCGGCTTCATGGTCGTCGCGACCGTGAGCATGGCGTCGAACGTTGTCGGCAGCAAGGCGCACTCGGTGCGACCGCACCACTGATTAGCACACCAGCTAACAACCGAGCAGGTTGCGGCATCGCCAACGGCGACAACAAGATCGTCGCAGGTAATGCCGTTGGCAGATAGGGCGCCAAAGATGGCATCGGCATCGGCCAGCGTGGCACCAGCAGGCGAAACCTCGAGTGGGAGCTGCGACACGACAAAACCGGCATCAACCAGCGCATGCTCGACGACCTCGCCAAAAGGCTCTGACGTGGCGTCGTTCCAAACCACCAACGCGCGCTTAGGCTTGCCCACAGCCGAGGCAAACATGCGCGACAGCTCCTCGAACGCGCCCAATCCGACGCGGACATCGACACTGCGGTTTTGAAAATTGATCAGTTGACGGCGAATCATAGCAGCCCACGCTCCAAAAGCATCTCGGCACAAAGGTAGGAAACGTCCTCGAAGGACTTGTTGCGAATATCAAGGGTAATATCGGCGGCTTGGCGATATAGCGGACGGCGATGCTCAAACAGGCGCGCGGCATGCTCGGGCGAACGGAAATCGGGACGCGTGTCGGACCGACGAATCTGGCGAATCGAATCCTCAAAGTCACCTTCGAGATACACACAGATACCCATCTGGTGCATAAGCTCAATATTCACCGGAGTCTCGACGATACCTCCGCCGCAGGAAACCAGCAGGCTGCGCTCGCTTTGGAGCGAACGGAGCGCCGAGGTCTCGAGCTCACGAAAACGTTCCTCCCCCTCGGTCTCAAAAATCTCGGTCACCGATTTACCGCAACGACGCACGACAAGGCGGTCGGTATCGATAAAGCGACGTTTGAACATAGTGCCCACGTTGCGCGCAAGCGTCGATTTGCCCGCGCCCAAAAAGCCGATAAAGAAGATATGGTCGCAGCCGTGTTTGGTGTGCTGGGACATAGCGAGACCTATTCCTCGCAGGGAAGGTCGCGCAGGGCCCGGCGCTCAAAGATACGGAAGATCTGCGTATACCACAGGTCCTGAGTGGCCTGCGGCTTTACCAGGATGGTATCGACGCCGGCGAAATTGCCGCTCCACACGTCCGTGTAGAGCTGATCACCGATCAGCACCGCCTCGTCGGCCGTGGCGCCGAGGCGCTTAAGACCCGCCTTGAGGGCAAACGGAGCCGGCTTCATGGCGTGGCTAATGGCCTCGAGTCCCAACTCGCGTGCCGAGCTCATGACCTGGTCGCGATGCCAGTTGTTAGACACCATGCACAGCTTAAAGCCTTTGGCGCGGGCGGCGTCGAGCCAAGCGGAAACCGCGGCGGGAACCTGCTCGGTGTCGCGCGGCACCAGGGTGTTATCGCGATCGAGCAGAATGGCGCGTTTGCCGTCGGCCCACAGGGTATCAAGGTCGATGCGGTCGACGGATGCAACATATCGTTTGGGGCTGAAAATCCTCATGTTTAATTCCAAGACTGTTGGTGCTCTTCGTAGGTTTGCGAGAAGTACTCCTCGTCCTGCGTAATGTAGAAATACAGGTCATCGGAGTCGGTCGGCTCAAGCGTGGCCTTGAGTGCCTCGAGCGACGGGGAGCAGATGGGCGTGGGTGGCAGACCCTCGTGCTTATAGGTGTTGTACGGACTATCGCTCTGCAGGTCGTCGGCGGAAACCTCGCCACCGGTGACATACATCATGGTCGCATCGCTGTTAAGATAACGCAGACCGTCGAGCTTGCCGGCAAGGCGGTTGTAGAAGACCGAGGCGACATGTGCGCGCTGCTCGGCGTTGAGACCCTCGCGCTCAACGATGGAAGCGAGATTGATGATGTCGTAATCGGACATCTCCACGCCGTAACGCTCTTTGATCTTGGCCTCGCACCCGGCAAAATCGAGAGACTTGTACTCGGTGTTGAACTGATCGAGCATGGCGCGGATAACGTCATCGGCGCTCGGGTCCTTGCCCAGCGAATAGGTCTTGGGGAACAGAAAACCCTCGAGCGAATCGTTGGCAGCGCCCTTAAGGAAGCTATAGTCGTCCACGTAGTTGGAGGCCTTGGCCTGGTTGAGGAAGTCTTCCTTAGAGATGCTGTCGTAGGCCTGGGCCACACGGTCGGCGACTTGATCGACCGTTAGACCCTCGGGAATAGTAAGCGCATTGGAGCCCGCATTGGGGCCTTCCATGAGCTGCTGAACAACCTTGGTCGCATCCATGAATGTGGTGAACGAATAGGTACCAGGCTTGAGCGACATATCGGCATTGAGCTTTTTGACCGCCGCATAGTAATCCTTGGGATTTTCGACGATATGGTTCTCGGAGAGGATCGAGGCGATGGTGTCGCCCGAAGCACCGTCGGGAATGGTCACCGTAACCTGCTGACCAGCCGTAACCTTCGTATCCTCACCGGCAAAGAAGCCCTTGACGGCCGGCACGACAAAGAAAGCGATCACAGCAAGCGCGAGCACCGCCACCACAACGCCGATAATCATGGGAACCGGAGAACTCTTCTTTTGAGCACCGCGTCGAGCACGCGTGTCGTAGCTCGAGCGGGTCGCCGGAGCAACGCCATGCAAACCGCGAGCATGATGCGAATGAGATTGGGTGGCCTGCGTTCGCCGGACAGGTGCCTGCTGCTTAAAGCGAGTACCGCCTGCAGGCTGGGCCGTACGAGCAGTGGGCTGCTGAGCCGCGCGAGAAGCCGGATGCTGAACCGAACGAGCAGAAGGCTGCTGACCCGTCCTTTGAGCAGGTTGGGCCGAACGAGCGAAGGACTGCACCGGGCGCGCGCCAGGCTGAGCTGCGCGCTGCGTCGGCTGTGCCGGACGCTGGCCAGGCTGGGCAGGGCGCGACGCGGGCTGACGTGTACGATTCGGCTGGCGCGGATCGGAAGCGCTAGGCATGCGAAACCTCCTCGTTTTTACGATCGAGCCACGTCTGCAAAAACAGGCTGGCGGCAATCATGTCAATCTTGCCCCTCATCTGCTTTTCGTTGAGGCCCTGCTCGCGCAAGATACGCTTTGCCTCTTGCGAGGACAGACGCTCATCCTCAAACTCGAGCGGAAGATCGAGCTCGTCGGCGATCTTTTGTGCCACGGCGGCAACGCGCTCGGCTTGAGGGCCGGGCTCGCCGGCCATGGTCAAGGGACGTCCGCTTACCAGGATGTCGGGCTCATAGTCCTCGACCAGGTAACGGAACGTCTTGGCCATACCGGTGACCTCGGCGGCCGGGAGTACCTTGACAGGCATCGCCATCTTGCCATCACGGCTCGAGACGGCAATGCCAATCCTGGTCTCCCCTATGTCCAGCGCGAGCGCGACCACAGCGACTACTTCGGTTCTTAGGCGCCCAGCGCGGTCTTAGCGGCCGCGAGGGCATCGGCGATACCGGCGGCGTTCTTGCCACCGGCCTGGGCCATGTTGGGACGGCCGCCACCGCGACCATCGACCAGGCCCGCGATCTGCTTGATCACGTTGCCGGCGTGGAAACCGGCCTTGACGGCGTCATCGGAGCCGGCGGCGAGCAGCGCCGGGGTGCCCTTCTCGGTCACGCTGGCGACGACGCAGGCAACAGGGCCAGCGACCTTCTGGTGCACAGTATCCCAGACGTTGCGCAAATCGGCGGCCTCGAGACCCTGAAGTTCAGCGACGACGAGCTTGTAGCCGTCGAGCTCGACAGCGCCGTCGATGGCACTGGAAATGGCGTCGGAGGAGCCACCAGTGAGCGCCTTCTTGAGCTTGCCGGCGGTCTCGCGCAGCTCGGCCTGCAGGTTCTCCACACGAGCGGGAACCTCGTCGACACGGCACTTGAGCGCAGCGGCAGCGGCGTCGACGAGTGCCAGGCGGTCGGCCATGTAATCGAGAGCGCCCTTAGAGGTCACGGCCTCGATACGGCGGACGTTGGAGCCCGTAGAGGACTCGGAAATGATCTTGAACAGGCCGATCTCGGCAGTGTTGGCGGCATGGGTGCCACCGCAAAGCTCACGGGAGAACGGCTGGTCCTCGGCGCCCACGGAGACAACGCGGACAACGTCGCCGTACTTCTCGCCAAAGAGGGCGACAGCGCCGGCGGCCTTGGCCTCGTCGATGCCCATGACGCGGGTAACGACCGGCTTGGAAGCGAAGATCTGCTGGTTGACCAGGTCCTCGACAGCCTTGAGCTGCTCGGAAGACAGGGCCTCAAAGTGCGTGAAGTCAAAGCGCAGGTGCTCGGGCGTCACCAGCGAGCCGGCCTGGGAGACATGCTCGCCCAGGACCTGCTTAAGGGCGGCGTCGAGCAGGTGCGTGGCGGTGTGGTTGCGGCGCAGGAAGCCACGGCGCTCGGCGTCGAGCGCGGCGGTCACGGTAGCGCCGACGGTCAGCGTGCCCTCGGCAACGTGGGCGACGTGGGCATACAGGCCGTTGTGGTTCTTGGTATCGGAAACCGTCAGCGTAACGCCCTCGGCGGATAGCTTACCGGCGTCGCCCTGCTGGCCACCCATCTCGGCATAGAACGGAGTGCGGTCGAGCACGACCTCGACGTCCTCGCCGGCGGCAGCGGACTCGACGGACTCGCCGTTGCGCACGATGGCAACAACCTTGGCACCCTCGATCACATCGTTGTCATAGCCGTCGAACTCGGTCGCGGCAACTTTGTCGGAAAGCTCGACCCACACGTCGTTGAAGCTGCCCCAGGCGTCGCCCTTGGCATTGGCGCGGGCGCGGGCCTTCTGGTCCTCCATGCAGGCGGTAAAGCCGTCCATGTCGACGTCGTGGCCAGCGGTGCCGGCGATCTCGACGGTCAGGTCGATGGGGAAACCAAAGGTGTCATGCAGCTTAAAGGCAACATCGCCCGGAAGGACAGCGCCGTCGGCGAGCGCGGCCAGGGCCTCGTCCAGGTAAACGCGGCCGTTGTCGAGCGTCGTGGAGAAGCGCTCCTCCTCGGAAGCGACGATACCCTTGACGAGCGCGACGTTCTTGAGCAGCTCGGGATAGGCCTCGCCCATCTGAGCGTTGACCTCGTCGATGAACTTGGTCAGGAAGGCGCCCTCGATACCCAGCAGGCGACCGTGGAACACGGCGCGGCGGAGCAGGCGGCGAAGGACGTACTCGCGGCCCTCGTTACCGGGGAGGATGCCGTCCGAGATCATGAAGTCGACGGCACGGGAGTGATCGGCGATGATACGCAGCGAGCGGCTGGCACCGGAGTAATCGTCGGCGTCATAGGTCTTGCCGCTGATCTCCTCGCCAAGCTTGATGAGGTGCTGCATCAGATCGCCGTCGTAGTTGGCGGTCTTGTGCTGCATGATAGCGGCCATGCGCTCCAGGCCCATGCCCGTATCGAGGTTGCGGTGCGGCAGCTCCGGCATGGAGCCGTCCTCCTGGCGGTCGTACTGGGTAAAGACGAGGTTCCAGAACTCCAGGAAGCGGTCGCAGTCGCAGCCGGGCTTGCAGTCGGGGCTGCCGCAGCCGACCTCCTCGCCCATGTCAAAGTAGATCTCGGAGCACGGACCGCAGGGGCCGGTGGGGCCGGCGGCCCAGAAGTTGTCGTCCTCGCCCAGACGCGAGATGTGATCCTCGGCAACGCCCAGAGAGCGCCACACGTCATGGGTCTCGTCGTCCTCGGTAAAGACGGTGAAGTACAGGCGGTCGAGCGGCAGCTTGAACTCCTTGGTGATGAGCTCAAAGGCCCAAGCGCAGGCCTGCTGCTTGGAGACGCCGCCAAAGGAGAAGTCGCCGAGCATCTCAAAGAAGGACAGGTGACGGCCATCCTCGCCGATGCAGTCGATGTCGTTGGTGCGGACGCACTTCTGGCAGGAGATAGCGCCGATCTCCTTCATGGTCTTCTTGCCCTGGTAATACTCCTTAAACTGGTTCATGCCGGCGTTGGCAAGCAGCAGCGAAGGATCGTCGGGGACGAGGGACGAAGAAGGATAGAGCTTAAGACCGCGCTCCTCAAAGAAGTTGAGGAACTTAGAGCGAATCTCAGCCGTAGTCATTGACGGGTAGTCAGCACTCATAGAGGGAATCTCCTCGGTTTCACATCGAAACAGTTCAAACGTAACGATATTACCATCCCACCGCGCAAGTGCAAAAAAGAGGGTCGCCAAACAGCGACCCTCCAGCGAATTTGCACGTTATTGCCTATGAACTTGAACTTGAAATGGCTTACTGCTCATCATCGTCCATGGAACCGTCGATGCCGGTATTGGTATCGTCGTCCGAGTTGGAATCGTCATCTTTGGCGAAGGGATTCTTGAAAAAGCCCGTAGCATCGGGCTGAAGGCCCGAGAGCTTGATCCAGGGGTTATCGAGCTCGGGTTTGGGCATGGCCTGGGCCTCGGGCGCAGTCTCGTTACCGATGAGCTCGGACTCATAGATGAACGTATCGTCTCCAAGCGCGTCATAGGCGGCAACCGGGTTGCCCTCGGTATCGCGATAGGGCGTGCCCTTAAACACGGCGCCGTCGTATGCCACGAGCTGACGGCCGGTCTCGTTCTCAAAGTAGTAGACGAAAATGCCCTTGAGGGCCGCGCACAGCGGAATGGCGATGACCATGCCGATGGCGCCCATAAGCGCCGAACCGATAACGAGGGCCGTCAGGCTCATGATGGGATGCACCTGGACCGAGCTCTGCATGACCTTAGGCGAAATGACGTTGTCAGTGACATTTTGCGCCACCATGGTCACGACCAAAGTCCACAAAGCCAGCATCGGGCTGAACATAAAGCCGAGCACCGTGGCGATCGCCGCGCTCACCCAGGGACCGACAACAGGAACCAAGTGCATAATGCCCGTAAAGATGGCCATGAGTGCCGCGTAGGGATGGCCAATGAGCGTAAAGCCGATAAAGGCGAGGATGCCACCGCAGATGGACGTCACGACCATGCCACGCATATAACCGCCGACCGAGCGCGAAAGAATCGCAACCATAAAGCGGTACGAGGTCTCCTTTTCCTGCCCGATGATGGTGCAGACCTCGTGGTGCATACGGGGATAGTCGCAGGCCAGCCAATAGGCAAGCACCAGACCGAGGAAGATGACGAACAGCTGCGAGGCCGTATTGGTAATGAACGGGAATACACCGCGACCAAGCTCGGCGGCAATCTGAGATACATACTTGGACGCCACGGTAACCAGCGAAGAAAGATTATCGTCCAGATACTCTTTGAGCGGCGTGTTGTTGAGCGTCTTGGCATGCGAGACCATCTCGTTGAGATCACCGCCAGCAACACGAAGCTGCTCAGGCAGGCGGCTCAAGACTTCCATGATCTGGCCAAAGAGAATCGGCGACAAGATGCAAACGACACCGACGAGCACAGCAACGACCACGATCAGCGCGATAAGCGAACCAATGCCACGGTTGACGCCGTGATGCTCGAGCCAGTTAGTGATCGGCGACATCACAAAAGCGATGATGGAACCGACAGCTAGAAACTCGATAACCGGCGCCAAGATACCCATAAGGTTAAAGATGACGGCGGCGATGACAATGCAGCCGACGACGGCCCAAATGCGAAGCGTCAGAATACGGGTATCGCGCAGCGCGCGATCGATTTGTTGGGGGTGTTCACTCATGAACGAACCATCACTCCGTCGGGGTCGATCTTGTCCTGAACCTTCTTAAGGGTACGGCGCAGCAGGCGCGAGACCTGCACCTGCGAGATGCCCAGCTTCTTGGCGATCTCGATCTGGGTCATGCCCTTTACGAAACGCAGCTCGATAACCTCGCGCTCGCGCGGCGAGAAATCGCGGATGGCCTCCTCAATCACCAGGCGGTCATCGGTAAAGTCGAGCTCGTTGTCGTCGTCGGCGTAACGGTCGAGAATTGAAGGCGCGTCGTCAGAATCGGACGCACCGGGGGCCTCGATGGGCACCGAGGTATAGGCCGAGGACGATTCCATGGCCTCCAGCACCTCGTCTACGGTCACGTCTAGGTACTCAGCGATTTCCTCAACCTTAGGCGAGCGCTGCAGCTCGTTAGTGAGCTTGTCGGTGGCCTGGTTAACCTTGGCAGAGAGCTCCTGTAGGCGACGCGGAACGCGCACACTCCAACCCTTGTCGCGGAAGTGACGCTTGATCTCACCCAAGATGGTGGGCGTGGCAAACGTGGTGAACTCAAGTCCGCGCTCGGGGTCAAAGCGGTCGATAGCCTTGAGCAAACCCAGATAGCCGACCTGCATGAGGTCGTCAAGCGGCTCGCCGCGATTCTTAAATTTGTTGGCAAGAAACCTTACCAGGTTCATATGGGACATGACGAGCTGCTCGCGGGCGTCCGGATCACCGGTCTCTTTGTAGCGACGAAACAGCTCGCGGGTTTTCTCCTTGTCCCAAGCGGTCTTACCGCTCCGGGAACGTTCGGTCATATTAGATATCCGCCTTGAGATCGAGGGAAAGCGTCAGAGGCGCCGCAGTCTTTTCGTAGGAATCGCACACGCTTGCCAGAATGAGCTCGGCATATACGGCGGCCTGGTCATCCTCATCGACAGTCGCCTGGTCGCCAAAGGTGAAGGTCATGCCCACGTGAGACTCATCGACATCGAATTTGATCGAGATAACGTCAGAATCAACGGCCGTGCAGCCAAAGATGAAGGCCTCCTCGGCAGCCATACGAATGTCCTCGATGCGATCGACGGACATGGAACACAGCGCGCCGACATTAGCCGCCGTCATGCGTACCAGGCGTGCCAGACGCGGATCCCCGGCAACAGTCAGCGTGATAGAGCAAGTTGCTTCACTACTCATCGCAGGACTCCTCGGAGGTCTCGGCGGGCGTGTAGGTGTAATACCGGGCTGCTTTAGCAGCAGGCTTCTGTGCATCATCGTCACCAGCAGCGGCATCGTCCCCGGCTTCGCCAATCAGGACACGCTCGGTCGGCTGCTCGGCTTCGGCGGCAGCGGAAAGATTGCGCTCGGCCTCGACCGCGGGAGCCTTCACCTTGTTAAAGAGTTTCTGAACGGCACCGGCCGCAGAGTCGGTCACGCTCGACACGGCATTGCTGGCCTCGGCCATGCTGCCCGTAACCTCGGAAATGTCGCGAACCACGGCTTCGACCTCTACGAGATTGGAGGTAAGGGCGTCGACGGCGGTCTTACTCGACTTGAGGAGCGGCTCAACCTGCGCCAGCGCGGGGGTGAGCTCATCGACGGCGCCATCGAGCTTTGCTACCACGGGCTGAGCCTCGGCAATGGTGTTGTTAAGGTCGCTCACCGTCTTGTCGAGCGAATCAACGACAGTGCGGGTCTTTCGCAGCGTGAGCGCGAGCTCGATGACAGCCCACACGCCGGCAACGGCGAGCAGCAGCAGGGCGATTTGGATGGGACTCATACAAGCCTCCCGAAGGAATCGAAATACAGACGCTGTTCATGGTACCCCAAAGGGGACCGAACATGCCAAGAGCAGCAACGTGAGACAAAATTACCAGCAGCTACTTCGGTGCATTCCCGCTACGGTCGCGCTCGCTTTGCTCTACACGCCACTCTTCCCAGCCGCGGCCGGCAGGCTGCCAAAACGCACCGCGCTCAAGCCCCTCGGGCAAATAGCGTTGATCGACCCAGCCTTCGGGATAATCATGCGGATACTTATACACACCGTATTCGTCGCTGCCCGGGCGATGACGATCGCGTAGATAGCTCGGCACCTCGCGCAGCCCACTTGAATGAATATCGGCCAACGCCGCATCAATCGAGGCCTCACACGCGTTGGATTTTGGCGCCAAGCACACATAGAGTGCAGCCTGAGCCAGGTTAATGCGGCACTCGGGATAACCGATGACCTCGGCAGACTTAAACGCGGCATGCGCCACCAATAGCGCCTGCGGGTCGGCGTTGCCAACATCCTCAGAAGCCTGAATCATAATACGGCGAGCGATAAACTTAGGATCCTCCCCCGCATCGATCATGCGCGCGAGCCAATAGATCGTGGCATCGGGGTCGCTGCCGCGCATAGACTTAATAAACGCGCTGATGATGTCATAGTGCATGTCGCCGTTTTTGTCATACGAAAAACCACGGCGCGGATTGGCAATCTTTACGTCATCCACGGTAATGGAATAACGCTCCCCCGCCGCCGGCGCTGGCGTTCCCTCGGTATCGGGACGCGTGACGGCAATCTCGCTCGCAAGCTCGAGCGTCGTGAGTGCCGAGCGAGCGTCACCCGCAGCCAGCGCGCAGATGGTCTTAACCGTATCCTCATCGGCCGAGAACTTGCCGTTCAAACCCTGCGGCGCCTCGAGCGCACGCTCGATAAGCGTGGCGATATCCTCGTCCTTTAAATGTTCAAGTTCCACCACGCGACCGCGCGAGAGCAACGCCGAGTTGACCTCGAAGTACGGATTCTCCGTCGTGGCGCCAATCATAATGACGGTACGGTTCTCAACCGCATGCAGCAGGGCATCCTGCTGCGACTTGGAGAAGCGGTGAATCTCGTCGATGAAAAGAATGGTGCGACGGTCGTACGTATTCAGGCGCGTCTTGGCCTCGTCAATCACGCGGCGCAGGTCCTTCACAGTGCCCGTCACGGCGCTGACCTCGACAAACTCGCTCTTGGTATGGTTGGCGATAATGTGGGCCAGTGTCGTCTTGCCCGTACCGGCCGGCCCATACAAAATCACACTCGACAGCACGTCATGCTCAATCGCGGCACGCAACCACGAGCCCTTACCGACGGCCTTTTGCTGGCCCACGTACTCGTCGAGCGAATTGGGCCGCATGCGCACCGCAAGCGGCGCATTCTGAAAGGAACGCTCACGCGTCGAAGCAGAAAAAAGGTCGTCCATAGCCATCCCGTGCATCAATCAAAAACGTTTTCCATGAACAGTATACCGAATATATACGAACTACCGTTCGTTAATATAGGTACGGTGCGGAAACATCAATCCCGGGAACAGCTTGCTCGTGAGCTCGCAGAAATAACCGTCCGTCATGCTCGCAATGTAATCCACGACCGTCTGGTCCTTATCGTCCTGCCATGCATAGGTGCGATCGTAGTAGGAAAGCTGCTGCTCAATGCGAGAAATGTGGTGCTTAAAGATATACGAGGACTCGTCGCCTTCGTTTATATCCCGCAGGCAACGGTCATAGAGCTTTTCGAAGGCCTCGCGCAGCTCCGCTTCGGAGTCGCCTTCTATGCCGCCCTTGCTATAGATCTTCTCGTAGTTCTCGCGCTTGGCCCGGCGGATCTCCTCAAACAGGTCCTCGCTCATCTCGATGCGCGGCTTGCCATAGCTGTGCTCGACGATATCGATAGAGGCATGCGTAAGGATCCAGCTGTTGTATGCACCGCCCAGGTCATCGTCAAAGGCGTCGGGTGACAGCAGGCCCGCCGCAATGGCGTCTTGGCGATCGCGCCCAACGTAGGCAAGGATATCCGAGATGCGAACCACGCAGCCCTCGAGCGTCATGGGGCGCAGGTGCTCAATTGCGCTATAACCCGTGGCAATGCATTCCTCGACGGTTCGGTCGAACTGGTTAAAGGAACCCATGTCCGAAAGCTCAAAAACACGCTGTTCGTACTCGCCGTTGTGGCACAGTACGCCATCGAGCGTCTGGAGCGACACGTTGCGGCCGTACAGCGCGTCGAGCACGCGGACCGACTGCACATTATGGAAAAAATAACGCCCCGTGCGCTCGTGATAGATATCGTTGAGGAAACGTTCGCCGGCATGGCCAAAGGGTGTGTGGCCCAAGTCGTGGCCCAAGCCAATCGCCTCGATCAGATCGCAGTTGAGCCCCAGAGCACGCCCGATATCGCGAGCGATGCGCGAGACAAGCTGCACGTGCAGGCCGCGGCGCGACAGATCGTCGTTGCTGCGAAAACTGAAGACCTGCGTTTTGCCTGCATAACGTGTGTATGCTGGCAGATGCAGAATCTTTTCGATATCGCGCATAAAGGCCGGACGCATAAGCGTGCCCTCGTCTGCGGCCCGATCGACACGGCGGATGGCCTGGTCGTCACCGCATCGATAGGGATTAACGACACCCGAGGCGCGGTCGGCGGCAATGCGCTCGACCAGCTCGGGCGACAACGCCGCGGGAATGCGATCCAGGCGCGCCTTGATGGCGGCTGTCTGTTGATTGATTGCCATGGCATGCTCCTTAAAAAGGGCGCGCAAACGGTTACAGCGTACTACCCACGAACTCGATTATGGCAAATATTGGCACCAAAAACGGCAGCAAAGGCAGCGAGCGCGATTTTACGATGAGACAGGCGGCGGCAAGGGTCAGGAGCGCAACCGCAAACGCGACGACGCCGCCCAGGGGATCGAAGGTGCAAAGGGCAAAGAGCGCCTTGGCATCCCCCATGCCAATGCCGGGGGCATGGCGAAGGCGACGCCAGAGTGACTCAGTAAGCACAAGGGCAAGGTAGACGATGACCGCAAGACCGGCGTGGTCAAGCGCCATGTTAACGCCCTTGTCGAGCCAGACGCCTGCAAACGCCGCCACCGCACACGCGCCGGCAAGCTCATTGGGAAACCGCCGCTCGCGGGCATCAATCGCCGCGCCGGCAAAGATGCAAATCCAAAACGGGATATAGAACATCGAAACCCCTCAACTGAGCGCTCAAACGTAAAAACCACCGCAAAGGTTCTATCCCCTTTGTGGTGGTTTTGATGGTGGTTATTTGGCGCCCTGCATGACCTCGTCGAGGGTAACGCTTACGGCGTGCTGCGTCGGCACCCAGTCAACCTTCAAGAACAGCGCTGCCACCGTAATGGGGATATAGCTGAACATAAAGATCGGGAAGGTAAACAGGTTGGTTACCAGACGCCACTTTTGCGCGCAGTGAATATGCTTGTATTCAAAGATAGTCGTGAGCAGCGCCAGGATAAAGAAAGTCTGATACATCATAGCGAAGGTCATAATGAGCGAAGCGGCACACGCCTGCATCTCGACTTCGGTAGCCAAGAAACCGTGCGAAAGGCCGCCCACGATGAGGAACGTCGCATTAGCGAGCATCGAGATCAGAGAGAGCAGCATGCCCGGTGCGATCGTCATAAACATGTCGTAGGCGGCAAAGCGATGATAGCGGAAGGTCGATTTTACCAGGTGCTTACCGTACGTAAAGAACACCTGGTAGAAGCCCTTGGTCCAACGCATACGCTGTTTCCAGGATGCCTTAAACGTCACGGGCTGTTCGTCAAAGAACTCCGCCGGCGCATAGCCAATGCGAATGCCGTGAATGGCACAGAACGTGGTGAACTGAATATCCTCGGTCAGCGTATGGAACTGCCAGCCGTGCATACCCTCGATAACGCTGGCGGAGATGAGGTAGCCCGAACCCGAAACGGCGCAAGACGTCTTACAGATGTTGCGCGCGTTGTTGAGAAAGCGCGCCTCACGCAGATACCACGTGGCATTAGCTGCCGAGATCCACGAGCTGCCAAAGTTCTTGGAATTGCGATAGCTCGTAACAACATGAAAGCCCTGGTCAAAAGCATCGTTCATCTTGGACACGTAATCGCGGGCGATAACGTTATCGGCATCGAAGATAAAGTAGCCTTCAAACGTATCGGGATACTCGTTAAGGATGCGGTCGAAGCCATAGTCCATGACCCAGCTCTTGCCTTTACGGGCCAAGTCATTGCGCTCATAGACGACGGCGCCCGCCTCGCGCGCGAGCTGCGCCGTGTTGTCGGTGCAGGCATCGGCGACCACGAAGACCTCGATAAGCTCGGACGGATAATCTTGGTCCTTAATGGAGCGCACGAGGTTGGCGATCACGGCCTCCTCGTTATGCGCCGCGATAAAGAAGGCATAACGATGGAGCTTCTTGGCCTTGGGAGGCGCGACCTCACCACGAAGAGCGCCGATGACAAAGAAGACCACCTGGTACAGAAAACAGACCGTAAGCAGCGTGACGACAATCTGGTTGAAGATCACGATAGGTGTGTTGGTTTGTAAAAAGGCGAGCATGCAGGCTCCCAGGAACGCGTGACGTAAACAACCGTATATCTTACCGCAGGCTTACGGAGTTCAAGAAACCACCTAATACTGGCTAGGCCTCGAGCAGACCGAGCTGAGGGACGATTTCGTTGCCAGCGGCAGTGCGACCAAGCGAACGCGGGGCCAGATCATCCAGAACCGCCGCAAGATCCCATGGCAGCTCGTCACGGCACTCGATGTGCTCCCCCGTCACGGGATGATCGAACGCCACACGCCAGGAATGCAGGAACTGCCTGGTCAAACCCTGATCGGCACGAGCATCGCACTTACCATAGAGTGGATCGCCCACGCAGGCGTGGTTGATATGGCGCATGTGCACGCGAATCTGATGCGTGCGGCCGGTAAACAGGTGACACTCGACAAGCGTGTAGCCGTCGTCGAAGCGCGTGGAATCAAAGCGCTCAAGGACCTTAAAGGTCGTGATGGCCTGGCGCGCAAAGGGGTCATCGGAAACCGCCATCTTCACGCGGTCGCGCGTGGAGCGAGCGATACCAGTATTGATAGTGCCCTCGTCCATGGCAATGTGCCCATGAACGAGCGTAATGTAGCGACGGTCGAGCGTGCGCGTGCGGATGAGATTTTGAAGCGCACGCTGGGTGTCGTCGTCTTTAGCCGCGAGCATAAGGCCCGAGGTATCGCGATCCAGACGATGCACGATGCCGGGGCGGTCCTCGCCCTGCACGGTGCCAAGATGGTCGATGCCGCAGTGATAGACCAGAGCATTCGCAAGGGTGCCGCTCTCATGACCATGCGCAGGATGGCACACTAGGCCGCGCTGCTTGGAGAGCACCATGAGATAGTCGTCCTCGTAGCGAATG
Organism: Collinsella sp. HCP3S3_D1; assembly: GCF_052064015.1. Lineage (NCBI taxonomy): Bacteria > Bacillati > Actinomycetota > Coriobacteriia > Coriobacteriales > Coriobacteriaceae > Collinsella > Collinsella sp. HCP3S3_D1. Next base: position 61,529 of record NZ_JBQHWK010000007.1, on the reverse strand, counting down.
TCGAGCGGGATGGCCTCGGGGATCACGTCGGTCGGGTCATGCGGCTCGGGCAGGTCGACCGAGATGCGGTCACCGGAGCGTACGGCATACTTTTTAGATAGGCAGGTCTCGCCGTTGACGGCAACGGCGCCTCCCTCGATCAGATGCGCGCAGGCAGAGCGCGTGGGACAGCCATCGTTGGCGCCCAGATAGGCGTCGAGACGTTGACCGGCGCAATCGTCGGCAACGAGAATATGGATGTCGGCCATTAGCGCTCATTCCTTTCGCGAATCTTGCGGGCACGCTCCCCACGCTGCTTAGCTTTACGTTTGGCGCGGGCCTCGTCACGGGCGTTGAGCTCGGCGGTCGCATCGACCTCGCGAGCGGCGGGACTCAAGAACATGTATCCGATGAGCGCCAGCACGACACCGGCGGTAATGCCGATATCGGCCACGTTAAAGACGGGGAAATCAATGAAGGTAGTGGCAATAAAATCAGTCACAAAGCCCATGGCCAGGCGATCGATCGCGTTGCCGATGGCGCCGCCCGCAACCATGGCCATACCCACGACCTCTAGGCGAGCGAGCTGAGGAGCACGGAGCAAGTACACGGCAATGGCGGCAATGGCCGCAAGCGCCAGCACGGCAAACGCTATGCCATGGCCCTCGCCCATGCTAAAGGCAGCTCCGATATTGCGGACAAACACAAAATCGATCACGCCGGGGATAACAGTCATATGCAGGGTGTCGCCCACGGCACGAACCGCAAGCTTGGTCAGCTGGTCAACAAGCAACACAAAGAGCGCCACCCCACCAGCAACACCCAACCGCCAACGCAAAGGCGGCGTCATATCCGCACCACGACCCAAAGAAATCCCCTACCCTCAAAACAATCGAATTCCATATAACGCAAATAACCATCTTATATTGCCATACGCAGAACGCACGACATATCCACCAATGCGACAAAGGGGCTGTCCCCTTGTCCCTTCACCGGGTAGTCTTTTTGGCAGTCTTTTTGGGACGGGGCTTTTTTAGCTACCCAGTCCAGCGCTTTCGAAGATTAAGTCCTTATTTGAGGTAGGGCAGCTAAAAAAGCCCCGTCCCAAAAAGACTAACAGCGGATTGGGTCATATGAGCGAAAACCCGCCAGAGCGAGCAAGGTGCCTTGAAGCAAGGCGGCATAGACCTTCTGGTCATGCCGCCGAAGCTGAAAGGCAGATTGCCGCCCTGGCGGGTTTGCAGCGTCAACCTGTTACGCGGTTTGGTAAAACCGCGTAACTACAAGGCATTCGCGCAGCGCTTGCAGATATGCGCGTGACCGTTGTACTCGCCGACGGTGGTGCGATAGTTCCAGCAACGGTCGCAGCACTCGCCCTCGGCGGCCTCAATAGCGACGGAAAGCTCCTCGCCCTGGGTCAGCTCAACATCGGAGACGATGTAGAACTCGGCCAGATCGACGGCCTTGTCGCCGGTCAGCAGCGCATACATCTCGGCGGGAACGACCGCCTTGACGCGGACCTGCTGGCTCTTGGTGAAGGTGCCGGCGGAGCGGGCATCCTCAAGGGCCTTGGTCACAGCGCTACGGAGCTCGAGCGAGGCCTCAAGCACGCCCTCGAACTCATTGGCCTCGTCGACCGTGATGGGCGACTTGTACCAATCGAGCAGCGCGGCGTACTTCTGGTGATCGACGCAGCCGGCGGGCGCATAGGCCATGGCCTCGTCGACCGTGTAGGACAGGATCGGCTGCAGGTCGCGCATGAGCATCGAGAAGAGCTCGGCCAGCACGGTCTGGGCGCTGCGGCGCTCGAGCGAGCCGGGCTTGTCGCAGTACAGACGGTCCTTCAGGGCGTCGAGGTACACGTTGGAAAGCTCGGTAACCACAAAGTCGTAGAGCGCACGGTAGGCGCGCGGGAACTCGTAGCTGGCGTAGGCGTCGTCGACCTCGGCCTGGACCTGGGTCAGACGGGCAACCATGAGCTTGTCGAGCGGCAGCAGGTCGGCAAAGGCGACGCCGTCGGTCTCGGGCTCAAACTGACCCTCGAGCTCGGAGAGCAGGAAGCGCAGCGTGTTGCGGAAACGACGGTAGGCATCGGACGTACGAGCAAGGATCTCGTGGTCGATGGAGACGTCGGAGCTGGTATCGACCGAGGCGACCCACAGGCGGATGATATCGGCGCCCATCTCGTCGCAGACCTTGTTGGGGTCGATGACGTTGCCGAGCGACTTGGACATCTTGCGGCCCTGGCCATCGAGCGTGAAGCCCTGCGAGACGACCGCCTTGTACGGGGCGTGGCCGTTGGCACCCACCGAGGTGAGCAACGAGCTCTGGAACCAGCCGCGGTGCTGGTCGGAGCCCTCGAGGTACACATCCGCCGGGTACTCAAGCTCGGGGCGATACTCGCAGACGGCCTTCCAGGAGACGCCGGAATCCCACCACACGTCGAGGATGTCCTTATCGGCCTTGAGGTGATGGCCGCCGCACTTGGGGCAGACGCAGGCCTCGCCCAGGTAGCTCTCGGGAGCGTCGGTGAACCAGGCGTCGGAGCCCTTCTCGTGGAAGAGCTTGATGACGGCGTCGAGCGAGGCGTCGTTCATGACCTTCTCGCCGCAGTCGGCGCAGGTGTAGCTGGGGATAGGCACGCCCCAGTTGCGCTGACGGCTGATGCACCAGTCGGGACGCTGCTCGACCATGGCACCGATGCGGTTGGCCGCGTGGGCCGGATACCACTTGACGTTCTCGCGGATCTCTTTTCCAGCCTGCTCGCGCAAACCGGTCTTGTCCATCGAGACAAACCACTGGTCGGTAGCACGGAAGAGCACCGGGTGCTTGCAGCGCCAGCAGTGCGGATAGCTGTGCGTGATCTTCTTCTCGAGGACCAGGGTGCCGCGCTCGCGCAGGAACTCGATGATGTGCGGATTGGCCTCGTCGGTATCCATACCGCTGAAGGGGCCACCGGTACCAAACTCCTCGCCGGTGTAGAACTTACCGTCGTCATCAACCGGCATGCAGATATCGGTGATGCCCTCCTTGAGGCAGGCGAAGTAGTCGTCGACGCCGTGGCCGGGCGAGTTGTGGACGATACCGGTACCGTCATCGACGCCGACGTAATCGGCCAGCAGTGCCACGCCCTCGACACCGTCAAAGATCGGCTGCTTGTAGTGGATGTGGTGGAAGGTCTCAGCGGGAACCACATAGGGCTTACCGTCGACCATGACCGGGGTGTACTCCCAGCCAAACTCCTCACAGCACTTGGGAGCCAGGTCCTCGAGCATAACCTCGGCACGGCCATCGTGCTCAACGGCAACATAGGCGGCGCCGGGCTTAAGGGAAACGGCCTGGTCGGAGGGGATGGTCCACGGCGTGGTCGTCCAGATGATGAAGTCAACCGGGCCGTCGAAGTTCTCGAGACCGGCAGGCTTAGTGGTCATCTCAAAGCGCACGAAGATGGACGGGCTCGTCTCGTCGGAGTACTCGATCTCGGCCTCGGCCAGCGCGGTGTGGCAGTGCTTGCACCAGTGGACGGGCTTATGACCGCGATAGATCATGCCCTTATCGAACATGGCCTTGAAGACCTCGATGTCGGCGGCGTCATGCTGGTGATAGAGCGTCAGATACGGGTTGTCCCAGTCGCCAAGCACGCCCAGGCGACGGAAGCCGGCCTTCTGCAGCTCGATGTTCTCGACAGCGAACTTATTGCAAAGCTCGCGGATCTTAGCCGTGGAGGTCTGGTTGAACTTCTCGGTGCCGAGCTTCTCCTCGACCTTGTGCTCAATCGGCTGACCGTGGCAGTCCCAACCGGGGACATAGGGAACCTCATAGCCCTGCATCATCCAGTAACGGTTGATCATGTCCTTAGAGATCTTGTTCATGGCGTGGCCGATGTGGATCGGGCCGTTGGCATACGGAGGGCCGTCGTGCAGCACGAACTTCTTGTGACCCTTGTTCTTCTTTAGAACTTGCTCGTAGACCTTGTTGTCCTGCCAGTCCTTGAGTCGCTTGGGCTCGGACTTGGAAAGACCGGCACGCATGGGAAAACCGGTCTTGGGCAGATTCATCGTCTGCTTGTACTCGTTTGCCACGGTACCCCTTTCTTGTCATGGGCGCGCACGCCCTCTGGGCACCAAAAAAGCGCCCGTCCCTGCAAGCTGGGACGAAGCGCCACAAGACAGGCAGTCTGCCCGTAAAAGCTCTTCGCTTAACCACCCAGCTTAGATGCCCTCGCCCGCGTCGCCGCGCGCTCGCATCCGTTACTCGGCTGGCCTGTATCGACGACCATCTCGGCGATATCTACTAAGACGTGCCTGCGCGGCACGTCCGTTGGGACCGCAGCTCCGGGGTGATTTTCATCGGTCGCATGCACGGGTTCTCAGCGCTCCCCGCTCTCTGTAGCATGCGGACGGCCGACTACTCGTCCCCATCAACGCTTATGCGGAGTATGCTAGCACGTTCCGCGCCGGCGAAAAACCCTCAACACTGGTTTTATACGTTCGAAATTTCTCACGGATGTGGGCCTTCTCTAGGAGCAAAATACCTGAAAGCACTTTATCGAACGAAAGAAGGTTGCTATGCGCACGATCGGAATGAGCGACTATACCGTCGGCGAGGACTGCTTCGACGAGCTGCCCGGCGCGCTGGCCGAATACGGTGCGACCAAGGTCGCAATCATCGGTGGCAAGCGAGCACTGGCTGCAGCACTTCCCGGTATCGAAGCCGCGCTGGCAGGCACCGGCGTCGAGGTTCTGGAGACGCGCGTCTACGGCACCAACAGCACACGCGCCAATATCGCCAAGGTCGTAAACTCCCCCGCCTGCCAGCAGGCAGACGTGCTCATAGCCTGTGGTGGCGGCAAGGCACTCGACACCGTGAAGACCGCAGCTATCGAGCTCAAGAAGATCGTCTTTACGGTGCCGACGATCTGCTCCAACTGCTCCGCCGCTACCGCCATTGCCGTTGTCTACAACGACGACGGCTCGCTCGAGGGCTATTCGTACCCCAACCGACCGGCGCACATTTTCATCAACCCCAAGATCATCGCCGAGGCGCCAGCAGAGTACTTCTGGGCCGGCGTGGGCGATGCCCTGTCCAAGCAGCCCGAGGTCGAGTACGCCACGAGCGCCGGAAATTTGGAGCACACCGCCGGTCTTGGCCTGGCACTCGCCCACACCTGCTCCGAGCCGCTGTTTACCTATGGCGTCCAGGGTCTTGAGGACGTGCGCCAGGACCTGTCGAGCGAGGCCGTCAAGCAGATCGCGCTCGACATCGTGGTCAACACGGGATATGTCTCGAACCTGACCAACCAAAACGATTACTACTACAACTCGAGCGTGGCACACGCGTTCTACAACGCCACTTGCAGCATTCCGCGTGAGGGCACCTACCTGCACGGCGAGGTCGTAAGCCTGGGCGTGCTCGTGCTGTTCGCCTACACGGGCGACACCGAGAACCTTGAGCGCTATGCCGCCTTTAACAAGCAGATGGGCCTGCCTGTGACACTTGAGCAGGTCGGGCTTTCCGAGGCCGATATCCCTGCCCTGTGCGAGTACGCGCACGCCACCAACGAGTGGAAGCAGGGTAACCCCGAGCCCTTCACCGACGAGAAGTTCGCCGCCGCCATCAAGGCCGCCAACGCCTACGGCTACACGCTCCTCGCCTAACCTACCAAAAAGGGACAGGTTTATTTTGGCAGGTTTTATCTGGGAAAACGCCGTTGAACATCTGTTGAAATTGTTTTGCTTGCCAGTAAAGGGGGCGACCATCTACTCGATGGCCGCCCCCTTTCATTTGCTATTCCAACATGCTCGGGTCAAATTCACTTGCGGGAATCACGCGATACCCGTGGCGCAGGAGCAGGTCGACGAAAACGCCGTTACCCGGTGTGAGCGTACCGCTAAAGGTGCCGTCGTAGACGCGACCTGCACCGCACGAGGGACTACGGTCCTGTAAGATGCACGCGGCGATCTCTTCCGGCCCGCCCGCCTGCTCGCACATGTCGAGTGCGCGCTCGGCACCCAGGCGAAACTCACGATCGACCGAGGCGCCCTCGCAGGTACGGACTTCGCCGTTCACAATTTCGGACGGCTTGCGCGGTGTGGGCAGGCCGCCAAAAACCTCAGGGCACACGAGGAGCACCTCGGTTCCCGTGCGCTCGCAAGCCTCGACCAGCTCGCGATGGTAATTATCGAGCCCGTTATACTTGCAGCTCTCGCCCATCAAGCAGGCACTTACCACGATCTTCATATACAACTCTTCCCAAGCAAAACGCCCCATTTGGGGTGAACACTCAAATGGGGCGAAATCACTGCGCAACTAGTATTACTGCTGCTTTGGCATCAGCGGATTCTCACGCGTGAGGAGATTCATAAACTCCTCGCCCGTGATCGTCTCCTTCTTGTACAGATAACGAGCCAGCTCGTGGAGCTTAAACTTGTTCTCCTTCAGGATTTGCAGGGCGCGGTCGTGCGCATCCTCGATCAGCTTGGCGACAATCGCGTCCACGCGCTCGGCCGTACCGGGGGCGCAGGTGAGCGACGTATCCTGGTTAAGGTACGCGTTCTGCACGGTACCGAGCGCCATCATGCCAAACTCATCGGACATACCAAAGCGCGTCACCATGTTACGGGCGAGCTTGGTGGCCTGCTCGATATCGTTGGCGGCGCCGGTCGTCATCTCGCCAAAGATGAGCTCCTCGGCAGCACGGCCACCGCAATAGACGGCGAGCTTGTCCAGGATCTCCTGGCGCGTGGTCAGGAAGCGCTCATCCTCCTCGACCTGCATGGTGTAGCCCAGAGCACCGCTCGTGCGCGGCACGATGGTGATCTTTGTGACCGGCGCAGAGCCCTTCTGGCGAGCGGCAACGATGGCATGACCGATCTCGTGGTAAGAAACGACCTGCTTCTCGTGGTCGGACAGCACCGTGGACTTGCGCTGCTGACCGGCGATGACGACCTCCACCGACTCCTCAAAATCGTCCTGCGTGGCGCGCTTGCGACCCTCGCGGACGGCACGTAGGGCGCCCTCGTTGATGATGTTGGCCAGGTCGGCGCCCGAGGCACCGGGCGTGGCGCGGGCAATCGCGGTCAGGTCGATCGGCGGCTGCGTCTTCACGCTCTTGGCGTGCAGCTCAAGAATGTTCTTACGACCGGTCAGGTCGGGCAGCTCAACGGGGATGCGGCGATCAAAACGACCGGGGCGCAACAGGGCCGGGTCGAGGCTGTCGGGACGGTTGGTGGCAGCAAGGACGACGATACCCTTGTGGTTATCGAAGCCGTCCATCTCGGTCAGCAGCTGGTTGAGCGTCTGCTCGCGCTCGTCGTTACCACTAAAGCCGCCGCCGTCGCGCTTCTTGCCGATGGTGTCGATCTCATCGATAAAGACGATGCACGGGGCCTTTTCCTTGGCCTGCTTAAACAGATCGCGAACCTTGGCGGCGCCGCGGCCGACGAACATCTCAACAAACTCAGAGCCCGAAATACTAAAGAACGGAACACCCGCCTCGCCGGCCACAGCCTTGGCAAGCAGGGTTTTACCGGTACCCGGAGGGCCGACAAGGAGGGCACCGCGCGGCAGCTTGGCGCCAATCTCCTCGTAGCGCTGCGGCTTCTCCAGAAAGTCGACGACCTCCTTGAGGGACTCCTTGGCCTCTTCCTGGCCAGCAACATCCTTAAAGGTCACGCCCACATCCTTGGAGGCAATCACGCGCGCGCCGGACTTGCCCAGTCCACCGCCGCCAAAACCGCCGCCGCCAAAGTTCATCGACGGGCCGTCATCACCCATGGCCTTCTTCATGCGGCGGTTGAGCCACCAGCCGATCAGGAAGAAAATCGCCATAGGAAGAATGAGGGTGAGCAGGTAGTAAGTCATCAAACCCGAGTTCTTATCGGGAACGACCGACTCAAGCGAGGCGCCAGATTCAAGCACGCGATCGGTAAAGCCCGCATCATTCGGCACACCGGTCGTCTTGTAGGCGATGTTCTCGTCCTCGCCCTTCTTGGTGTAATAAATCGAGTAATCGTCCGTGTTGTACTCGACCTTATCGACGCTCTTCTTGTCGAGCGCTTTGACAAACGTCGAGTAATCGGTCTTCGTAATCTGCTGCGTGTGACCGATGTTGGGGAACAGAACGGTCGAGAGCACGAGGTAGACGACGAAGGCGATGAGCACGTAGAGGATCATATTCCGTCTACGTTTGTTGTCATCCATCTCCATCTGCTTGAACTCCATCTACTGGGGTTGATAATGCTAACTAGAATACCCAACCCGGCCGGCGATAAACCGACACCGGGCACGAAAGGACAGAGATGGCATCACTGGAAGTCGGCAAGGTTCAAATCTATACGGGCGACGGCAAGGGCAAGACGACGGCTGCGCTGGGGCTCGCGCTGCGCGCCACGGGCTATGGACTTAACGTGCTCATGCTTCAGTTTGCCAAGAAGCTGCACTGCGCCGAACATGACGCAGCTCCTCGATTGGGGCTTTGCATCGTACAAGCCGACCGCGAAACGCCCGAAGCCTGTGCCGCACAGATCATGGAGCTGGCGCGCGAGCAGATTAGCCAAGTCGACGTGCTGATCTTGGATGAGCTGGGAGAAGCCATGCGACGGGGCTTTGTGACGCGCGAAGATGTCGAAGCGTTGATCGCGATGAAACCAACCACCACGGAGCTCGTGCTCACTGGCCGCGGCTTGCTGCCCCTCGCCGACCTTGCCGACCTCGTAACCGAAATGCGCCCCGTCAAACACTACTTCGACGAAGGCCTCCTAGCCCGCCAAGGCATCGAATACTAATTGATCCAAAGGGGACGGAGGAAAACGAATCATCGACATCACCACGGAGAGCAATGATCCGTTTTCCTCTGTCTCATACGGATCATTAGGCAGTGGCGCGGCCTAGCCAGTTGCCGCTGTGGTGGTAGATGGTGAACATCGCGGCCGTGATGAGCCAGGTTACGGGGTAAACCAGCAACAGGAGCTCAAGCGACGGATCGAAAGGCATGATCGCAAACACCCAGATCACCCTGAGCACGACGGTGCCGAAAATCGTGAGAATCATGGGCTGCAAGCTCACGCCGGCACCGCGAATGGAGCCCGACGCGTTTTCGATAATCGAGAAAATCGCATAGAACGGCGCAATAAAATGGATGATGGTCGTGGTGTAGGCCGAAATCGAAGCATCGTCGACAAACAGACGCGACAGAGGACCCGAGAACACCAGCAGCACGGCAGACAGGCCACCAATGAGCATAAACGACAGCACGAGCGACGTATGGTAGCCCTTGCGCATGCGCTCGTAGTTGCGCGCGCCAAAGTTCTGTGCCGAGAACGTGGTGATCGACACGCCAAGCGCCTCGGTAACCATCCAGACAATGCCATCTAAGCGGCCCGAAAGACCCCAAGCCGTGGTGACATCGGCACCAAACGAGTTGACCGACACCTGAATCAAGACGTTGGAAATCGAATACGCAGCAGACTGAAAGCCAAGCGGCAGACCACACGAGATCATGCTCTTGCAAATACCAGGATCAATGCCGAGTTTGGACAGTGAAAGCCGCCACGCACCCGGTGCGTGCATCATGCGAATCACGATCATCGTGGCGTTGGAGCAAATGGTCAGCGCCACCGCAATGCCGCAGCCCAGAGCCTCCATATGCAGCACGGCAACAAAAATGATATCCAGCACCACATTAACGAGGCAGCCGGAAGCGATGATCACGGCAGGGCCACGCGTGTCGCCCACGGCACGCAGCAGTGCCGTTCCCATATTGAGCAGCAGCGCCGCAACCATGGCGGCAAAATAGCAACGAGCATAGGCCACACCCTCGGCCAATAGTTCATGCGGCGTATTCATAAGCACCAGCATGGGCTCAACGAACACTATGCCCAGAATCGAGACGACGATACCGCCCACCAGAGCGAGCGTCATGGCCGTATGGACCGAACGACTCAGTCGCTCATCATCGTGCTGGCCAAAATACTGACCCGTAATAACAGCACAGCCGGCGCCAACACCGACGCAAAAACCGATGCAGAGCTCCGTGAGCACCATCGTGGCCTGGATGCCGCCCAACGCGAGCTTTCCGCCAAACTGACCGACGATATAGGTACCGATAAGTGTGTAGGCCTGCTGAAAGAACGAACTAAAAAAGATGGGAACGCACAGCGAAAGCAACTGCTGCCAAATAACACCCTGTGTTACATCGATAGCCGTAGATTTCTTAGCCACACGCCCTCCCCACCAGCGCACGTCAAACAACAAAACGTCAATTTAAGACCAAGGCCAGCACCAGCTTAGCACCGACCGGCGTCAACCGAAACACCCGGACTCAGAGCCCGGTGCAAAATATCTGACTAGTGATACAGTCCCGGCTGGTAGTGGTACTCGTTGCTCACGTGCGGACACAACTGCCAAAAAGCGACAGCACTCGCCGCGGCCACGTTGAGCGAATCGACCCCATGCGCCATCGGAATACGCACAGCCCGGTCACAGCCCGCGATGGTCTTGGCGCCCAGGCCGGCGCCCTCGGTGCCCATAAAGATCGCCAACCGGTCAATCTCTTGCAACGCGGGATCGTCCAACGACACCGAATCATCCGTCAATGCCATGGCGGCACACGAAAAGCCGGCATCGTGCAGCGCCGCCAGCCCATCATGCGGCCATACGCGCGCCTCGCTGCCAATGCGCGTCCAGGGCACCTGGAACACCGTGCCCATGCTCACGCGGGCCGAGCGGCGGTACAGCGGGTCACAGCAAGTGGGGCTCACCAAAATGCCATCGACATTCAACGCTGCCGCCGAGCGGAAAATCGCACCCACATTAGTATGGTCGACAATACCCTCGAGCACGCACACGCGCACCGGGCGCTCACCCGCCACCTCGACGACGCCGCCCAAGAACTCATCAACCGGAATCTGACGCGGGCGACGGAACGCCGCGAGCGCACCGCGCGTCACGTTAAAGCCCGTCAACTGCTCCATGAGCTCCATGGAGGCCACGAACACAGGAACCGGACCTGCGCCCTCGCGTACAACCAGACGCTCGAACAGCGGCATCATCTGATCGAGCCAGCGCTCACCCAAAAGAAAGCTCACCGGCTCGTATCCGGCACACACCGCGCGCTCGATGACCTTGGCGCTCTCGGCGATAAAGATGCCCTTTTGCGGCTCCAGCACGCAGCGCAGCTCGCGCTCCGTCAGTCGCACGTAGGCGTCGAGCCGCTCATCATTAAGGGAATCGATTCGCAGCACCTCAACGGCATCAGTCATAGCAGCCAGCCCGTACCCTTCTTTACAGCACATCTATACCAAACGAGGCGACGCTAAGCGCCGCCCCATGCATTCAATCAACCCGGTAATACCGTTCACGCCAGACGATTTAAGCATCAACACGACGATATGTCACAAACTCATAATCGAGGCCTTCGTCACCCTCGCCCGCGGCAATCGTGGCAACCCCGTCGCGCCGCGCAACTTCCCACGCAGGATCGACATCCAAATTGGGAAAGTACGTGTCCACGGCATGGGTGCAATGGTTGTGCGTGACCTCGGCCTCCACGCAGTACGGCAAAAACTGCCGATACACCTCGCCGCCACCGATCACCCACGCAACAGGTTCATCGACCACGGCGGCCAAGGCCTCGTCGATACTATGCACCACGTCGACGCCCTCGGGAGCAAAGCCCTCGTCGCGGGTGAGCACAATGTTGCGACGGTTCTTAAGCGGACGCCCGCCGGGAAAACTCAGCAGGGTCTTGCGTCCCATAATGACCGGGCAACCTTTGGTGCACGCCACAAAATGGCGCATGTCGGCACGGTTGAACACGACCATGTCGCCCTCGCACCCAATGCCCCAGTCATCGCACACGGCGACAATGGCAGAAAGCTTACACGTCATGCGCGTCACCTACACCGCAATGGGGATGTTCTTGACCTGCGGGCCGTGCTCATAGCCCTCAACGATCAAGTCGTCGGTCGTAAACGCGTAGAAATCATGCACATCGGGGTTGAGCGTTACCTTGGGCGCGGCAAACTGCGGACGCTCGATAAGCTCGCGGACGATATCGACATGACGGTCGTAAATATGGGCATCGGCGATCACATGCAGCAACTCGCCCGCGATCATATCGACCGACTGCGCGACCATCATCAGCAAAATGGCGTACTGGCACACATTCCAGTTGTTCGCGGCCAAAATGTCCTGGCTGCGCTGGTTGAGAATCATGTTGAGTGTTGGCTTGTCATCCTGCGGGCGCTGCGTGACGTTATAGGTCACGCTGTAGGCGCACGGATACAGGTGCATCTCGGACAGGTCGCTAAACACGTACGTATTGGTCATGATGCGGCGGCTGTACGGCGTGTGCTTAAGGTCGTACAGCACACGGTCCATCTGGTCAAAGTCACCCTCGGCATAATGGCTCTTCTGCCCAATCTGATACCCATAGGCCTTTCCGATGGAACCGGTCTCGTCGGCCCACTCATCCCAAATATGGCTGTTGAGGTCATGCACGTTATTGGACTTCTTTTGATAGATCCATAGAATCTCGTCCATGGCAGATTTGAGGGCCGTACGACGCAGGGTAAGCGCCGGAAACTCCTCACGCAGGTCGTAGCGTGCCGTAACGCCAAAGTTTTTAATGGTATAGGCAGGGGTGCCGTCCTCCCACACCGGACGAACCTTTTGGCCCTCGGTAGTGGTGCCATGGTCCAGAATATCGCGGCACATGGCTACAAACTGTTGATCAGCTTTGCTCATTGACCCTCCTGTCAGTCGCCTATAAGCGATTTTTATTGTAGCCCAGGCGCGCAGCATCGAATTGCACACTTGGGGCGGCACACGCAATGCACGGCAGTACGGCACCGCATTCGCAAATGCTGCACCTTTAGCTTTTTTGACATATGCCAAAAATAGCTTGAGTGGCTCCGCATACGCGCTATCCTATTGTTGACATATGTCAGATTTGGAGAGTGTATGGCAGGAAGACGCGAAAAATTGCGCCGCGTTGGGATCATTCCCGAATATCGCGGCTTTACCCCTGACGGCCTTGCCAGCGGAGACGCCATCGACATGACGGTCGATGAGCTCGAAGTCCTACGGCTTTGCGACCTGGAAGGCCTCAATCAGGAGGCCGTCGCCCAGCAAATGGGCATCGCCCGTGCCACCGTGGCGGCCATCTGCAGCCGCGCGCATCGGAAGGTGGCAAACGCGCTGGTCAACGGGCGAGCACTTAGTATCGAGGGCGGCAATATCGCATACTCCCCCACACCTACGACGACGGCCATATGGCCAGCAAAGGAGGTCGGCACCATGAGGGTGGCAACGACGTACGACAACGGCAACATCTTTATGCACTTTGGCCGCAGCGAGCAGTTCAAAATCTATGACATCCAGGATGGCAAGGTACTCGACGAGCAGGTCGTAGGCACCGGCGGCACTGGTCACGGCGCCCTAGCGGGTCTGCTCGCCAACGGTGGCGTCGATACGCTCATCTGCGGCGGTATCGGCGGCGGCGCCATCAACGCGCTCACCCAGGCAGGCATCACGGTCTATGCGGGCGCCCAGGGCAGCTGCGACGCCTGCGTCGAGGCCCTCATTGACGGCACGCTCGCGCAGACCGGCGAGGCCACCTGCGACTGCCATGGCCACGACCACGAGCACGCCCACGAGCATGGCGAGGCCTGCGGCTGCCACGGCCACCACGACCATGATGGGCACGAGGGCTGTGGCTGCCACTAGTGGCAAGCACCTCAACGCCAACACGCTTCCGCGCGTGAGAAAACCTGTGAACGAACGGCGAAGGCCGCCTGGAGTACCATCCAGGCGGCCTTCGCCATACTCGACTCAACCAGTCGTTACTTTTTATTACGCATCTGCGCTTCCATCTGGCGCAGCAGGTCCATATCGGACTTGGGACCACCTGTTCCCATGCCACCCAGGCCACCCAGGCCGCCCATGCCGCCCAGGCCCATGGCATCCAGACCGGGAATATTGGACATGCGCATCTTTTTGCCTTTTTTACCCTTCTTGCCCTTCTTGCCGCCGGCTTGCGCCTGGTTGGCCATCGAGCGCATGCGGCCCATCATCTTGTTCATCTCGCCCCACTGCTTCATAAGGCTATTGACCTCGGTGGGGGTCACGCCGGCACCCTTGGCGATGCGGGCGCGACGCTGGCCGTTGATGATGGAAGGACGCAGGCGCTCCTCCTTGGTCATCGACATTATGATGGCCTCGTTCTTATCGAAGATGCCCTCATCCAGGTTGCCGCCCATCTGGTTGAGCGCGCGCTGGCCGCCGGGAAGCATGCCCAGAATGCCCTTCATACCGCCCATCTTCTTGACGGCCTTCATCTGGTCGAGCATGTCGTTCATGGTAAAGCCCTCGCGCAGCATGCGCTCGGCAGCCTCGAGCTGCTCGGCATCGGCTGCCTCCTGGGCTTTCTCGATAATGCCGACGACGTCGCCCATGCCCAAGATGCGCTTGGCCATGCGATCGGGATAGAACGGCTCCAGCGAATCGGGCTTCTCGCCCATGCTCACGAACTTGATGGGCTTGCCGGTCACCTGGCGCACCGAAAGCGCGCCGCCGCCACGGGCATCGCCGTCGAGCTTGGAGATGATCACGCCGTCAAAGTCGGTGCGCTCGGCGAAGGTCGAGACAACGTTGACGATATCCTGGCCGGTCATGGCATCGACGACCATCAGCACCTGATCGGGCTTGACGGCCTTCTTGATGTCCACGGCCTCCTGCATCATCTGCTCGTCGATCTGCAGACGACCGGCGGTATCGACGATGACCACATCGCGCAGGTGGTCGACGGCCTCCTGGATGGCGCCCTTGGCAATATCGACCGGGTGCTCGCCGTCACCGCGAAAGACCGGCACGCCGATCTCTCCACCAAGCGTGGCCAGCTGGTCGGCAGCGGCGGGACGGTAGACGTCGCACGCGGCGAGCAGCGGCGAGCGGCCCTGCTTCTTGAGCAGGTATGCCAGCTTTACAGCCGCCGTGGTCTTACCGGAGCCCTGCAGGCCCACGAGCATAATGACGTTGGGAATGCGGTTGCTAAAGACGAGCTTGCTCTCGGTGGAGCCGAGCATCTCGGTGAGCTCGTCGAGCACGATCTTGACGACGTTTTGCGCCGGCGTCAGCGATTCCATGACCTCGGCGGTCATGCAGCGCTCCTTGGTCTTGGCGACAAACTCCTTGACGACCTTAAAGTTGACGTCGGCCTCGAGCAGCGCCATGCGAATGTCGCGCATGGCCGAGGTGATATCGGCCTCGGTCAGCTTGCCCTTGCCGCGCAGGCGGTCAAATGTGTCGTTGAGGCGATCGCTCAGAGAATCAAACACTGGTCACTCCTTAGTTGGACTCGCCCACCAGGGCGCGGCAGAAATCTTTGGCATTAAACTCCTGCAGGTCATCGACCTGCTCGCCCACGCCCACGCGCAGAATCGGGAGCTTGAGCTTCTCGGCCACGGCCATGGCGATACCGCCCTTTGCCGTGCCGTCGAGCTTAGTCATGATGATACCGTCCAGACCCAGCGCCTCATTAAACTCGAGTGCCTGGTTCAGGCCGTTTTGGCCCGTCGCGGCATCGATCACGAGGACGACCGAGACGGGCATGGGGCCGGCAGCCATATTGGCGGCGCGCTTACGCGTCACGTTGACCACCTTGGCAAGCTCGCGCATGAGCTCGGGGCTCGTGTGCAGACGACCGGCGGTGTCGATGAGCACCAGGTCGCTGCCGCGCTTATCGGCCTCGTCGAGCACGTCGTAGCAAACGCTTGCCGGGTCTGAGCCGCGGTCGCGCTTTATGACGGGGACGCCGGCGCGCTGGCCCCACACATCGAGCTGTTCGATGGCGGCAGCGCGGAAGGTATCGGCCGAGCCGATCACGACGTTCTTGCCACGGGCGGCCATGGCGCTCGCGATCTTGCCGACCGTAGTGGTCTTGCCGGCACCGTTGATGCCCACAAACAGCACGCAGCTCGGCGTGTCGGCGAACGGATCGCGCTCGACGGGTACAAAATGCTGCTCGAGCTGCTCGGCCAGGGCCCGACGTAGTTGCGGGGCGGTCTTGAGGTTCTTCTTGGCCGCGGCATCGCGCAGGTCGTCGGAGACCTGGATGGCGACCTCGGCACCCATGTCACCCATGACGAGGGTGTCCTCTAGGTCCTCCCAAAAATCCTCGTCGACCTCGCCGCCAAAGTAAAAGACCTCGTTGAGGGCCTCGCGGCTGCGCTCAAGTCCGCGCGAGAGAGCATCGAAGAATCCCATTATGCATTCACGACCTTTCCGGTTTCGCGATCGAGTTTTTGCGAGACGACGCGACTGACGCCGTCAGCTTGCATCGAGACGCCGTAGAGGACGTCAGCGTCCTCCATAGTACGGCGCTGATGCGAGATAACCAAGAGCTGCGTATCGGAACGCAGCACGTCAAGCGCGCCGATGAGCTTGGACAGGTTGGCGTCATCGAGCGCCGCCTCGACCTCGTCCAGCACATAGAACGGCACCGTACGCGTGCGATACACGGCAAAGAGCAGGGCGAGCGCCGTCAGGCTCTTCTCGCCGCCCGACATGAGCATCATCTTGGTGATGCGCTTGCCGCGCGGCTGCGCCACGACCTCGATGCCCGTCTCGGCCGGATGCTCAGGGTCGGTCATCTCCAGATGCGCCTGGCCACCCGGGAACAGCATGGCGAAGATCTCGCGGAAGTTCGCATCGACCTTTTCGAAGGTCACCAGGAAGGCTTTACGCATCTTGCGGTCGATGGCCACGGTAATCTTGGTGAGCGCCTTGCGCGCGCTCTCCAGATCGGCCAGCTGCTCCTCGATGTAATCGGCGCGGCGCTTGAGCTGCTCGTACTCCTCCATGGCAACCTGGTTCACAGGGCCCAGGTTGTTGATCTGGCGCACGAGCTGGTTGAGCTCGCGCTCGGCGGCGTCGCGGTCGGTGGGAGCAGGAAGCATGAGCGCTTCCTCAAGCACCGTGGTGCCATCGGCAGTAATGGCCTTGATGGCCGCCTCTACCTGCACCTCGAGCTTGCCGCGCGCGACCTTGAACTCGTTTTGTGTCGCCGTGGCGGCATCGACCCGCTCCTTGGCGCGGGAGACCTCGGCCTTGGCATCCTCGATGGTTTTCTTGAGCGAAGCCGAGTCTGCCTCCTCGAGTGAGGCCTGGTCACGCAGGCGCGCGGCCCAATCAGATGCACGCTCCAGCAGGGCCGAATAGCGCTCGTGCATGGGATCGACACGCAGGCGCAGCAGCTCGAGCGAGCGCGAAGCCTGACGTGTTCCGCGGATACGGCGGTCAATGCCCTCCAGGCGATGCTCCAGATCGGGCACGCGGCCCTTCAGAGAACGCAGGCGCTCGCTCGTCTGGGCCAGGCGCACCTTGGCATCGGCAAGCTTACCGGCTGCCTCGGAATCGTCACGGCGCACGCGATCGAGCTCGTCGTTGGCTTCGGCAATCTGGAGACCCAGGTCGCTTGCCTGCGCACGGGCCTCGTCGCGCGAACGGGTGAGCTCGTCAACGCGCGGGCGCGCGGCGCGAACGGCCTCGGCCGCCTGCTCGCGGCGCCTGGAGATGCGCGCACGCTCGACCTCGGCGTTGTTGGCGCTTTGCTCCAGGCGGCCAATCTCGGAGAGCAGCGAGCGGCGCTCGCCCTCAAGACGGGCGATCTCGCCGGCGGCATCACCCTCGGCGACACGCGCCTCCTCGACGGCCGCATTGGCCTCGATAACCTGGTTCGACACATGCTCAAAAACGGCAGCCAAATCGGGCTCCAGGCCTTCGAGCTCGCGAATGCGGCGCTTCCGCTCCAGGGCACCCGAGGCCTCGCCGGCATCGAGCCCCACGCGCACCAGGCCACCAAAGCTCACGCGAGCGCCATCGGGCGTCACATAAGTCACACCGTCAACGACTGGTGCCGCCAGCGCACAAGGCAAGTCATCGACCACGTAATAGCCGCCGAGCAGCGCCTCGACAATCGGGCCATAACCGGCACGCACGGACAGGCGATCAACCAGACGCGAACCGGCAGCACCCTCGGCAGCAGCAGAGCCGCTCACACCACGCGCCACCAGCAGTGCCTCGCCCGAGGCCTTCTTTTGGTCCAAAGCCGCACGACCGGCACGCTCAAGCGTGGCGGCGTCATCAAACAACAGGGCATCGATATCGCCGGCAAGCAGCTGCTCGACCAGGCCCTCAAGCTCACGCGGCGCCTCGAGCACGTCGCCCAGACGGCCCGTTACGTCATCGCCCAATGCCCCTACCAGACGGCTCACCAACGGCGAGCTATCGGCCATACGGGCATCGAGCTTCTTTTGGCTCGCAAGCTCAGAGCGCACCTCGGACAGCTTGTTGCGCGACTCGCTCTCACGGGCGCGCAAGTCCTTCAACGCCGCACGGGCGACCTCGGTGGCCTGGCGCGCATCGGCCTGGGCTTGGCGAGCCTGATCGAGCGCGCCGTCGAGCTCCTCGGCGCGGTCGCGACGACTCTCGAGCGAGGCCGTGACCTCCTCGAGCTGCTCGTCAATCTGCTCCAGGCGCGAGGCATACATGTTGTCCTCGACCTCGGCATTGCTCAGCGAGTCTTTCACCTTGGCAAGCTCGAGCGCAGCCTTGTCGGCCACGCGCTGCACATCGCGTTGCTCGCGCGTAAGCTGCGAAATCTGATTGTCGAGCGCAACACGGCGCTCGTGGAGCTCGGCGGCGGCAGGGCCGGCGGCGTCAACGTCGTCCTGGGCCTGCATGTGCGCACCGGTCACTTCCTCAAGCTGGGCACGTGCATCCTCGAGCTCCTCGACCACGCGACGACGCTGATGCTCGGAGCTCGAAATCTGGCCGCGCATATCGGACAGGCGCGACACCATATTGTGGCCCTTTTCCTCGAGCAGGCGCATATCGGAGTTAATACGGCCGACCACATCTTGCATATGACGGCGCTGCTCACCCAAGTCGCCCACAAACAGGCCCTTTTCCTCGAGCATCACCTGGAGCTTCTCGAGCTCGCGCTCCTTTTCGCCCAAGCGGTACTGCGCAAGCTCCAGCTCGGCGGCACCCTCTTTGGAACGGCTCTCCAGATCGTTCCACTGCGACTGCAGCGAACGAAGCTCGTCAACGGCCAGCATCTGCGTAAGCTCGTTCGCGCGCGAGGACAGCTCTTTGTACTTGCGCGCGCGATCGACCTGACGCTCCAACGGTCGCAGCTGACGGGCAATCTCCTTATTGATGTCGCGGGCACGAGTAAGGTGCTCGTCCATCGACTTAATCTTTTTGAGCGCACGCTCCTTGCGGCGCTTGTGCTTGGAAATGCCGGCAGCCTCCTCGATAAGGGCGCGGCGCTCCTCGGGACGGCTCTGCAAAATGGCATCGAGCTTGCCCTGGCTGATAATGGAATGCGTATCCTTACCCAAGCCCGAATCGTGCAAAATGTCCTGGATATCCATCAGGCGGCACGGACTCGAATTGATGAGGTATTCGCTCTCGCCCGAACGATACATGCGGCGGGTGATGGCAACCTCATCAAAGTCGACAGGCAGCACATGGTCCGAGTTATCGAGCACCAGCGTGACCTCGGCGACGCCCACCGGCTTGCGCGCCGACGAGCCCGAAAAGATGACGTCCTCCATGGCCTGGCCGCGCAGCTGCTTGGCGCTCTGCTCACCCAGTACCCACAGAATCGAATCGGAGATATTCGATTTTCCCGAGCCGTTAGGACCGACGATGACGGTCAGGCCCGGCTCAAACGTCATATGGGCGCGGTCGGCAAACGACTTGAACCCTTTGAGCGTAAGGGACTTGAGATACACGGTTCCTCGCTTAAACGGGCTTCTTGTTGAGAATCACACCGTTGGTGGTGTAACCCATGCGGTCGAGCGCCTCGAGTGCAGCGGCTCCCTCGGCCTCTTTCTTAGAGGCGCCGGTGCCGCGGCCCTGACGGATACCGTCGACAAGCACCACGGCGGTAAAGGTGGGCGCATGTGCCGGGCCCTCGGAGCCTACCAGCTTGTATGCCGGGGGCTCGTGACCGTCTGCCTGCACGCACTCCTGCAAGAACGACTTGGGGTTCGCGGGGTGCTCGGCACGCTCGGAGGCCAAATGGGGCTTAAGCGTGCGGTGGATGAACTCCGCCGCCGCATCCCAGCCGGCATCGAGGTACAACGCACCCACGAGCGACTCATAGACGTTCTCGAGCGCCGAGTTAAGGCCACGCGCGCCGGTACCGGTCTCGGAGGCGCCAAAGATGATGATGTCGTCGATGCCCAGCTCGTGCGAAACCTCGGACAGCGTGGCACCCGAAACAAGCGATACCTTCAGACGCGTGAGCTTGCCTTCATCGAACTCGGGATAAGACTCAAAGAGCGAACGGGCAACCACGGCGCCCAGAATGGAGTCACCCAAAAACTCAAGCCGCTCATAGCTGGCAGAGACCGGCTGCCCCTCTACTGCCGAGGGGTGGGTGAGCGCCGCGCGTAGCAGCACCTTGTTATTAAACTCATGGCCCAGGATTTCCTGAGCGCGCGTGAGTCGTTGAGATAAAGCCAAGACCTAGGCCTCCCTGGCGTTTTCGATAGCGTCGACGGCGTCGGCAACGGAGGTGAGCGACAACAGGGTCTCGTCATCGATCTCGAGGTCAAACTCGTCCTCGATGGCCGTCACCAGCTGCAGGCGCTCGAGCGAATTGGCATCGAGGTCATCAAAAGTCGTCTCATCACTGATCTCGGCAACGTCGACGCCCAGCACGTCGGCAGCGACCTCGGCGATCTTGTCAAAGATTTCGGAGCGATCCATAGCGCATCCTCTCATAAGTCGTGGAATACAATGTGTCGCGCGGGCGGAAGCCGCATTGCAGCACGGCTCCGATTCTACCCCACGATGCATAGCTTGAGCCACGTAACGGAGCTCTTGCTAAACGATACCTTCCATGGAATTGGCAATGCTTTCGATAAGCCCGGCTCGAACGGCCTGAGCCGCGGCGAGCGTACCGTTCTTAACGGCTTCGGCCGACGTGGCGCCATGGCCAATCAAAACGACGCCGCGAAGGCCCAGCAGGATCGCGCCGCCCTTGGCATCGCCCGAGAGCTTGGCTTTCATCTGGCGCATCTGCTTTTTGATGAGCAGCGCGGCGATCTTGGTGCCGAGCGAAGACATAAAGGCGCCCTTGAGCTCTTGCAGCAAAAACTTGGCAGCGCCCTCGGTTGCCTTGAGCGCAATATTGCCCGACATGCCGTCGGCGACCACAACGTCAAAATTGCCCGACGTAAGATCGGTGCCCTCGCAGTTGCCCACAAAACCGGGGACCGCGGCTTTCATAGCCGGGAAGCACGCCTTGGTAAAGTTAGAACCCTTCTCGTCCTCGGTGCCGTTGCCAAGCAGGCCCACACGCGGATGTTCGATGCCCAGGACCACGCGGGCATAGGCTGCACCCATCTGGGCAAAGCGAACCATGTCGTCGACCTCGACATCGGGGTTGGCCCCCATGTCACACAGTACCGTAAGGCCACCGGCGCGGTTGGGCAGCGCATTGGTGAGGCATGGGCGCACCGGCTGCTTCTTACCCTCTACCAAATATCTAAACGGCGTCACGTAGGCGGTGGCGGCAGCCGTCATGGCGCCGGTCGACCCCGCGGAGAAAAACGCGTCCGCGTTGCCCTTCTTAATAGCACGGCAGGCAAGCACGATCGAAGACTTACGCTTGGTCATCACGGCGCGGATGGGATCGTCGTCCATGGCGATGACATCGGGGGCCTCCAGAGCCTCCACGCGCGCGTGCGCCGCGGCAAAGGGGTTGACGATATCGGCGGGGCCAACAGCGATGACCTCGATATCGGGATCGGCGGCAAGTGCGGCCTCAATACCGTCGAGGACAACTTGGGGCTTCTCGTCTCCGCCCACAACGTCTACACAAACGCGAACGTTACTCATTTCAAGTGCTCCTTATACAAAAATGGCCGACTCATTGAGCCGGCCATTGTGGTTCCAGTTGGAACGGCATCGTATCCAGAGTATACAGTTACTCGGTAACGATAACCTCGCGGTCCTTGTAGAAACCGCAGCTGGGGCACACGTGGTGCGGGAGCTTGACAGCGCCGCAACGGGGGCACGTGGACTGAGCCGCAGCCGAGATCTTCATGTTGGCGGAACGACGGGTATGGGTGCGGATACGACCCTGCTTTTGTTTAGGTACGGGCATAGTGACCTTCCTTATGAACTATCCAGTGTGGCGATTACGCGCAAGTAGCGATACTACCACATTTTTACTCATCAAGATTGAGATTCTTCAATGCTGCAAATGGATTTTCCGTGGCAGCGGCCCATTCGGCCTCGGCCTGGGCGGCGCAATCGCATTGCTCGACGTTGAGATTGATCCCGCAGGTGGGGCACAGGCCGCGGCAATCGGGCTTGCAGAGCACCACAAACGGCGTGTCCATGACAACGGCGTCGTTAATGGGCTCCCCCAGATCGACAATGCGGTCCTCGCCCAAAAGCTCGTAACCGTCCTCGTAGGCCTCGGGATCCTCGGGCTCCTCAAAGAGATAGAACTCCTCGATCTCGCCGGCGATATCAAACGAGGCGAGCTCAAGGCAGCGGTCGCATTCGCCGGTGACGTGCGCTCGAACCATGCCGGAGAGCAGAACACCGGTGCCCGCATTGGTAAAAACCACGTCGTAAGCAATGCCGTCCTGCAGCTGGTACTCCTTCTCGCCCACCGTGTAGGTGGCGACATCGACCTTGCCGGTCAGCGGATACGAGTCTCCGGGAAACTCGAGCTGCTCGGAAAGATCGACGGTAACGCTCGGGAACTCAGCCATTACCACTGACCGTTCTGCTGGGCGGCACCCTCGTTGAGCTGCTGACGGCAACGGGTAACGGTGCCGGTCAGGCTCTTGAGGTTCTCCTCGAGATGCGTAAAGACCTGCTCGGCATAATCCTCAGCCGCATAGCGCGTCTCGCGCTCGTACTGCTGGGCACGATCACGGATATCGTCGGCCTGCTGCTGCGCCAAGCGGACGATCTCCTGCTCACCGGCAATGGTGAGTGCCTGCTGCTGAGCATCGGCAATGATGGAATCGGCCTGAGCGGCGGCGGAAGCCATAAGCTCGTCGCGCTCCTTGAGGATGCGACGGGACTTCTGCCACTCCTCGGGATAGCTCATACGGATCTCGTCAAGGATGTTAAAGAAGACGTCGGCATCGATAACCTTCATCTGGGCATTCTTGCCGAACGGCGTCTTAGCCTCTTCGATGAGCCCCTCGAGCTCCTCGACAAGGCTCACGATCCTGTCGCCAGGAAAATTCTCGCCCGGCATCCGGTCTCCTTTCATAGGTAACATGTCATCGTGTTAGTTTACCACATGCCATCAGGCAATATGAAACGTCACGAAAAGCGATGTTTAAGCGCTTCGACCACATTGGGCGGCACAAACGTCGACACATCGCTTCCGAGCGATGCGATCTGACGAACCACCGAGCTCGAGATATAGCCGTACTGCGGCGCACTCATGACAAAAATGGACTCAAGCTCGTTGTCCAGGCGATAGTTGAGGTCCGCCTGCTGCAGCTCGTACTCAAAGTCGGTCATGGCGCGCAGGCCCTTGACCACAGCACCCGCACCCTGCTCACGGGCAAAATCGACCAACAGGCCGGTAAAGGGCAGTACCTCGACACCGTCAATATCGCCCAGGGCCTCGCGGGCCAACGCCACGCGCTCATCGAGCATAAAGGTGGTACCCACGCCGTTTTTGCCCTGCGACTCCGCCACGGCGACAATCACGCTGGGAAAAATGCGGCGGGCGCGGCGGATTACATCGATGTGACCAAACGTGATGGGGTCAAACGTACCCGGAACGATCACGCGGTTGATAGTGTCATTCATGGGTATCCTCCAGAGGCACGTCCTCGTCAATATCGCTGTCATTAGCATGGTCGCACTCGTCCGCGGCCACCCAGCGCAGCAAGTCAACCGAGGTAATGCCGTAGCGTTTCTCTCGCACGGTCTCAAAACCAGCCGGATGAGCGCCCGCGTCGCTTGCGGCATGCTCAAACAGGGCAAAGGCCCCTGGTGCCAGCAAGCCCTGCTGGGCAAGATTGCGCAGCAGCTCCTCGACCGGCTCGGCACCAAAGGCATAGGGTGGATCGAGCAGGACCAGATCAAAGGGGCCACCCGGAACACGGCCGCGCGAGGCGCTCGCCAACACATCGCCGGTAACGACGCGCCAACGCGAGCGGTCGCGACACAGCGACTCGATATTCTTAGTGATCAGTCGGGCGGCATTGCGATCGATCTCGAACGTGATGAGCGAGCGAGCGCCGCGCGAGAGCATCTCGATTCCCAAGGCACCGGAGCCGCCAAAGGCATCCAGCACGCGGACCTCGTCCAGATCGAAATCGAATGCCGACATGACCATGGACGCACATGCCTCGCGCACGCGGTCGGTCGTGGGACGGGTGACATCGCGCCCACGCGGCTCTTCGATCTTGCGGCCGCGCCATTCACCGCCGATGATTCTCATCCTCCGCTGACCTCCTTGAAGATATGTCGATAACGCGTGGCGACCGCATCGCGCAAGGGACGCGTCGCCACGGAGTCAAGGTTGCAAGCATACCGCAAGAGCTCGACCGCGTCCAAATGGGCCCATTCGATAAGATCCTCGTCGGCGTCCAGGTCCACAAAACGCAGGGTCACACCGCCATGTTGGCGATAACCCAAGATTTCGCCCTCGTGGCGCAAACGCAGGTCCATCTGCGCAAGTGCAAAACCGTCAGCGGTCTTTTCGAGCGCCCGCAGGCGGTCTTGCGCAGCAGACACACCGCCATTGCCCTTGGAATGCGTCATGACCAGGCACGTGCCCGACACGCTGCCGCGGCCCACGCGGCCTCTAAGCTGATGCAGGGCCGCCAAGCCAAAGCGCTCGCCGTTCTCGATAACCATGACGGTGGCGTTGGGCACGTCGACGCCCACCTCGACCACCGTAGTCGAGACGAGCACGTCGATCTCGCCGCGCTTAAAGGCGTCGATCACGCGGTCCTTCTCCCCCGCCGGCATGCGGCCGTGAAGACGCTCGACGGAAAGCCCCGGCAATGCCAGACGCAGGCGGTCGAGCTCGGTCGCGGTGTCGTGCAACGGCACGGGCACCGTCACGCGACCTTCATCGTCGCGAGCAATGCCGGGAACGTCTTCCAAATCGTCCGCGGAGTCACTCGGCTCCACAAGCGGGCAGATAACGTAAGCCTGCTGTCCTTGGGCATGCGCCTCGCGAATGGCACCGTAGGCCAGGTCGCGGCTCGACTCGGTGAGCACGCGCGTCGAGACGCCGGCCCCGGGGACGGGGCGATGACGAATGATGGACGTGTCCAGGTCGCCATAGACCGAAAGCGCCAGTGTGCGCGGAATAGGCGTGGCCGTCATAACGAGCAAGTCCGCACCTGGGCCTTTGGCACGCAGGGCATTGCGCTGCCCCACGCCAAACCGATGCTGCTCGTCGATAACGACGAGTGAAAGATGTTTAAACGTTACGTTATCCGAAAGGACCGCATGGGTACCAAAGAGCACATTGAGCTCACCAGACTGCAGCCGTGCATGGATGCGCTCGCGCTCGGCGGCCGGGGTAGCACCCGTCAGGAGCGCCCAGGACATACCGGCCTGCGAGAGCAAAGGGCCGGTCTTATCGGCATATTGACGCGCCAGCACGCCCGTGGGTGCCATGACGCAGGACTGGGTACCCGAATCGGCCGCGACTGCCAGCGCGCAGGCGGCGACGGCGGTCTTGCCGGTACCGACATCGCCCAGCAGCAAGCGGTTCATCACGTGGTCGCCATCGCACATGTCATGCAGGATGTCTTGGAACGCGGCCTCCTGCTCGTCGCTCAGCGAAAACGGCAGGGCCCGCCTAAGCGCCGTCAAATGACCACCCGCGGTATGGGTGTAGGGAACCACCTCGACCATACCGCCGTCGTTGCGCAGACGAAGCGCCAGCTGAAGATAGAGGCATTCCTCATAGGCAAGCCGTGCGCGCGCGATATCGCGCTCGGCCATACTTGAGGGAAAGTGAATCGAACGCAGCGCACGGGCGCTGCTCATAAGGCGGCGCTTGGCGCGCAGGGGCGCGGGAATCGGGTCGAAGGGATTGCCGACAATCTCGAGCGCGCCGCTCACGATACGGCGCATCCAAGCCTGGCTCACACCGTCGCTCACATAGTGAACCGGCAGGATGGTGCCCGCGGCACGCCCGTCCTCGAGCTTTTCGAAATGCGGCGAGGCCATCTGCTTAAAGCCATAGGCAAATTCGACCTTACCCATCACGGCCAGGCGGTCGCCCTGCTTGAGCTGCTGGGCAATCCAGGGCTGGCGGAAAAAAGCGACTTGCAGCACGCCCGTCTCGTCCACAAGCGAGACCTCGGTAACCTGCATACGCGGGCGGGGCTGCTTTTGAACGATACGATCGACCGTGGCGACGATCGTGCACACCGTACCGATAGGCGCCATCTCGATGGACCAGGAGCGTGTAAAGTCCAGATATCGATGAGGGATATGGAGAAGGAGGTCCCCCACCGTCCTAATTCCCAGACGGCGAAGGGCCTCCTCACGTTTACCCGAAACATATTTGAGTCGCGCGATATCCTCGTCGAGCGCATTGCTCTGGGCAAAGCGCTCCGAGACGCGCGGCACGGAGCACAGCTCGGACATGGGCAGATGCCTACTCGATCGAGAAGATCACGGGATAGAGCGGCTGCTCGCCACGATGGGCGTCAATCTCCAGGTCGGGCTGAGCCTCCTCGATGGCGTCGACGATCTCCTGGAAGGCCTCATCGGACAGCTCCTCGCCGGCCAGAATCGTCAGCGCGTCGCCCTCCTCTTCCTCCTGCATGCGGTTGATGCAGTCGAGCGTTACCTGCTTCACATCGGAGCCGACCACGTCGATGGAGCCGGCAATGATACCCATGACGTCACCGGAGTGAATCGGCGAGCCGTCAGAGGCGCTGGAATCGCGCACGGCACGGGTGACCTCGCCATCGCGAACCTCGCTGATGGCATCGACCATGGCGGCGACGGCGTCCTCGAGCTCGGAATCGGGCAGCACCGCGAACAGAGCGGAGAACGCCTGCGGAACGGTCTTGGTGGGAACCACGGCGACCTTTTTGTCGGTGCAGGCAGAAGCGGCAGCCTCGGCAGCCATACGGATATTGCCGTTATTGGGCAGGATGATGACCGAAGTCGCGTTGACCTGGTCCACCGCGCCCAACAGGTCGGCGGTCGAGGGGTTCATGGTCTGGCCACCCGAAACGACTACGTCAACGCCGAGGGACTTGAGGATGTCGGCCTCACCGGAACCGGCGGCAACGGCGACAAAACCCAGGGCCTTGGCGGGCTCGGCGGCCTTTTCCTGGTCCTCGTGGATCTTAGCGGTACGGTCGTGGGCCTCCATCTCCATGTTGTGGATAAAGACCTCGTAGATCTGGCCAAGCTGCAGCATGTGCTCGAGCACCAGGTTGGGGGTGTTGGAGTGCACGTGGATCTTGTAGTCGGGGTAGGCGCCCACGAGCAGCTCGCAGTCGCCCATGGAACCCAGGAACTTAAGGCACTCGTCCTCGTCAAACGGGGCGTCGGCCTTAAAGAGGAACTCGTTGCAGTAGCGGAACTCCGAGCCCTCCCAGTCGTCGTTGGCCTCGATCTCGACGCGACCGAGGGCCGCATCGCGGGCAGAGCCAGCGGAATCAAACGTGGTGGAGAAATCCTCGACAACGGTGCTGCGGCCCAGAGCAGCGGCAACAAAGTTTTCCAGGAAGATGGCAAAGCCAAAGGCGCCGGAGTCGACCACGCCGTTCTCCTTCAGAACGGGCAGCAGATCGGGCGTGCGAGCCACAGACTGGTAGGCCTCGACGACGATGGCGTCGAGCGCGTCCTCGGCCGAGAACTTCTTCTTCTCGCACTCGTCGGCCTTGGTCGAGACGTCGCGCAGGACCGTAAGAATCGTGCCCTCGATGGGCTTGCGGACGGCCTGGAAGGCGACCTTGACGGCGCGACGGAAAGCATGCGCGATGTCGGCAGACGTGATGGGCTCATCGACAGAGACGAGGCCCTCGGCCACGCCGCGCAGGATCTGCGAGGTGATAACGCCGGAGTTGCCGCGGGCGCCCATGAGGGAGCCGTGGGTGATGGCGCCGGCGATGGCCTCCATATCGGCATCGGCGGGAAGGGCGGAAAGCTCCTTGGTCACCGAGGCGAGCGTGAGCGACATGTTGGTGCCGGTGTCGCCGTCGGGCACGGGAAAGACGTTGAGTTTATTGATCTCCTCGGCCTTGTCGGAAACGGCAGCCGCAGCGATCGGAAAACAGGTGCGAATGGTCTTTACAATCATGAGTATTTGAATCTCCGTTTTCGGATGCTAGTTCAGACGGCTCTTAAGCGCGTCGATGTGAATGCCGATCTTAAGGCTGGCGGGATCGATCTGGGCGATCTCCTGCAGGGTGAAAGCAACGGAGCTCGAAAGATTGTGGCAGACGGACTTCATGTTGACGCCGTTCTCGAGCACGACGTGAAGGTCGACCGTAAGGCCGTTCTCGTCGGCGGAGACAAGCACGCCCTTGCGGAGGCGCTGACCGGCAAGCAGGCGCACGCTCTCGGCGCCCTGGAGCTGCTCGGCCATACCGACGACGCCATAGCACGTCATCGCGGCATAACCGGCAATATCGGCAATAACGTCGTTCGAGACGCTCAGGCTGCCGTTAATGGTCTCAGACACAAGAATCTCCTTATCTGGTGCTCGCGGCACCATGTCGTGGGAGCAATCATTGCAATATTCTACAACGACCGCGCCATGTTGAGGTGGTGGGTCGCGGGATTACATCCTCGACACGAAATGTTGATATGGCAACGTTTGCGTTAAGCAATCGCGGCATGAAAAAACCCGCCGCAAAAGCGACGGGTTTCACAATCTGGCTCCCCGGGTAGGACTCGAACCTACAACAGCGCGGTTAACAGCCGCGTGCTCTACCATTGAGCTACCGAGGAATTTAAAGCCCAGCAGATTGGGCTGAGAAATTCTGGCTCCCCGGGTAGGACTCGAACCTACAACAGCGCGGTTAACAGCCGCGTGCTCTACCATTGAGCTACCGAGGAATAGGTGCATGCTCTCAAGCAACGAAGTTTATTATACGGACGAATCAGCTCAGGGCAAGAACTTTTTTAAGAAATTTTCCGACCCAGTCGTTGGGGACGTTCTTAAACGACTAGTCATTCAAGAACGTCCCCAACGACTAATCAACCTGACGCCCAGGGTAGTCTTTTTGGGACGGGGCTTTTTTAGCTACCCAATCTGGGGCCTTTAACGCTTGAGCCACGCATTGAGATAGGGCAGCTAAAAAAGCCCCGTCCCAAAAAGACTACCCGTGCCCCAACTGCCGGCCCTTGTTACATGAAAGCGCCCTCAAGCGGATGTGCTTGAGGGCGCTTCTTGCTTAACTAGCTTTCGATATAGTCT
This sequence comes from Collinsella sp. HCP3S3_D1, assembly GCF_052064015.1. Lineage (NCBI taxonomy): Bacteria > Bacillati > Actinomycetota > Coriobacteriia > Coriobacteriales > Coriobacteriaceae > Collinsella > Collinsella sp. HCP3S3_D1. The sequence continues at coordinate 32,077 of NZ_JBQHWK010000007.1, read as the reverse complement.
TTGAGCTTGCTGCTGCGGCTGGGGTGGCGGAGCTTGGCCAGGGTCTTGGACTCGATCTGGCGGATGCGCTCGCGCGTGACGCCAAACTCGCGGCCGACTTCCTCGAGCGTGCGGGGATGTCCGTCGACAAGTCCAAAGCGCAGCTCAATAACCTTGCGCTCACGATCGGCAAGCGAGTCGAGCACCTGGGTGAGCTGCTCCTGCAGCATGGAGAAGCTGGCGGCATCGGGCGGAACGATGGCCTGGGAGTCCTCGATAAAGTCGCCCAGCTGGGAATCCTCTTCCTCGCCGATAGGAGTCTCGAGCGACACGGGCTCCTGCGAGATCTTCTGAATCTCGCGGACGCGGTCGGCACTCATGTCCATCTCGGCACCGATCTCCTCGGGGGTCGGGTCGCGACCCAGATCCTGGAGGAGCTGGCGCTGCACGCGGACAAGCTTGTTGATGGTCTCGACCATGTGCACGGGAATACGGATGGTACGGGCCTGGTCGGCGATGGCGCGCGTGATGGCCTGACGGATCCACCACGTAGCGTACGTGGAGAACTTGAAGCCCTTCTGGTAGTCGAACTTCTCGACGGCGCGGATCAGACCGAGGTTGCCCTCCTGGATCAGATCCAGGAACAGCATGCCGCGACCGACGTAGCGCTTGGCGATGGAGACGACCAGACGGAGGTTGGCGCTGATGAGCGCCTGCTTGGCCTCGAGGCCCACGTTCTCGATACGAGTCAGACGACGCATCTCGGCGCGGGTGAGCTCGATCTCGCCCGCCTCGGCGGCCTCGAGCTTCTCGGTGGCCTCGAGACCGGCCTCGATCTTCATGGCCAGATCGACCTCTTCGGAGGCGGTCAGCAGGTCGACTTTGCCGATCTCCTTAAGGTACATTCGAACCGGGTCACCGGTCAGCATCACCGTGGAGGCATCGATGCCACGCACGCGAGAACGCGAGCGGGACGTGCGGACGGTGCGCTTCTTTTTGCTCTTGCAAGAACCCATCTCGACATCGGCCTGACGGGCCATCTTAAGCTCGTGATCGTCGAGCGAGCCGGAATCGTGCTCCTCGTCGTCATCGAAATCGTCGGTATCGTTATCGTCATCGTCGACGTCCATGGGGGCGTCGTCGTTTCCGCTCGCGGAGATAATCTGGATGCCGCTGTTGCGCAGCGCGGAATAGACCGCGTTGAGCTGCTCGTCAGAAACATCGATATCCTTCAGGACGACCTGGATCTCGTCCTCGGTTACCGAAGTCCTGTTTGAGCCGTTGCCCATGAGCTTAGCAACGTAGGATTCCAGCCCAGTACCCGTGCTCTCAGTCTTATTTGGCACAGATTCTCCCTTCGTAGTCCACAGGACACATTACTTTAGCACACACTTACACGTCTATACCCAAAATTCAGACTGGATATAGCAGATAACATGCCGATTGACCACAACATCTAGGCCTGATCGGGACCCGCGGCCTCCAAACCAATCAACCGGAACGGATCGGCCACGCCGCCAATCGATTTCTGGAGCTCGCGCTGGCGCAAAGAATCCTGCGCGGCCTGCATGGTCAATGCACGGCGCGCGTCATCGTCGAGCGACCGGTCCTGGCGCAGCTTGGCCTGAGCAGCCCGCATACGGCGCTTGATGGTGTAAAGCTCAAGCGTATCGAGCATAAAGACGATGTTCGTCTCGGTGGGGTGCTTGCTCGTCGCCGAGATGCGCCCGGCGCTGACAAGCGAAGCCGCCTCGGGACACACCGCGCGCGCGGCGTCCATGCACGCCGCGGGGTCGGTGCCCGGCGGCGTCGCGAGCACGGCCCACGCGATGGACTCGTGACGGGGGTCTACCCACTCAATCGAGCAGATGCGATCGGTGTACGTGCGGAATAGGTCGGGGTAGCTGGTGAGCATCGTCAACAGCTCGCGCTCCCCCGCCAGAGACTTCCGCTCCAGATCGGTCAGCACAATCGGCGTCGCCGGAACGGAAGCGGTCGAAGCAGACCCCGCGGGCGCCGCGTCCATGCCAGCAGGCACATCGATCGGCGGCATATCGTCGACGACCTCGACCGGCGCGGCCCCGTAGGCCTCGAGCGGCACATAGTCGTACGGTTCCTCCTCGACCGGTGCGGATACCGGCGGCGTCGTCCCCGACGCCCAGGCGCCGCGAGATGCCCCCTGCGGACCGGACACCCGACCGCCCGCGCTGCCTGCGCGCTCGGTCTGTGCCCGCTGGCGCTCGTAGTTCTGCTCGCGACGACGCTCGGCGTCCTCGCGTTTGGCGACATCGCGAAACACACGGCCCGAGCTCGAGCGTACCGTCTCCAAATCCAGGCCCAGAAGGTCGGCGATCTGGATAAAGTACGTATCGATCATGTAGCTATCGCGCAGCGGATAGATGAGCGTCAGCGCATCCTCGAGCGCCTTGGCGCGACCGCCCGGCGTGGTAATGTCGCTCGACTCCTGCAGTGAGCGGTACACAAAGTCCATGAGGGGCTCGGCGGCGTCGATACGCGCCTGCAGTGCCTCGCCACCATGCGCGGAGATGAACTCCATAGGGTCGTTGCCGTCGGGAAGCACCACGCAGCGCAGGTCCATCGAGTCCTGCTCGATAAACTGAATCGCGCGGCGCGCGGCCTTTTGACCGGCGGCGTCACCATCGAACATATACACGATGCGCTTGGCAAAACGGGTAAGCGTCTTTACGTGATGTTCCGTCAGCGCCGTGCCCAGCGTGGCGACGACGTTTTTGATCCCCGCCTCCCAGCAGGCGATGCAGTCGGTATATCCCTCCACCACGATGGCGGTATCCTGCGCGACGATAAACTCCTTGGCCCAGTTAAAGCCGTAGAGGTTTCTCTTTTTATGAAACACACTCGTCTCGGCGGTGTTGAGGTACTTGGGTTGGCCGTCGCCCATAATACGACCGCCAAAGGCGATGTTATGACCCTGTTCGTCAAAGATGGGAAACATCACGCGGTCGTAAAAACGATCGGCAAGCTGTCCGCGCCCGCGGCTCACGGCCACGTTGGCGTCGATCATCTCCTGCGGGGTAAAGCCCTTCTGCGACAGATGGGCCACCAACATATTGCGACCCGGCGCAAAGCCCAGGCAGTAGCGACGGCAGACGTCGCCACCCATACCGCGGCTGGCAAAGTACTCACGCGGACGGCTGTCCTTACCGCGCATGAGCATGGTGTGATAGAACTGGGCCGTCTCGGCGCAGAGGTCATAGATGCGGGCGCGCTTGGTGCCGCGATCGCGCTGCGCGCCGGTATCGTGCAGCTCAATGCCGGCACGATCGGCCAGGTAGCGAATCGACTCGGGAAAGCTCAGGTTCTCGCGCTTCATGATGTAGGTGAAGACGTCGCCGCCCTCGCCACAGCCAAAGCAGTGCCACACCTGCGTAGCGGGGATAATGTGAAACGATGGGGTCTTTTCGCCATGGAAGGGGCAGCAACCCCAAAACTCATGGCCGCGGGGCTTGAGCTCAACCGTTTCCTGCACAATGGCAACCAGGTCGGACGCAGCGCGCACCTGGTCTTTCTCCTCATCGCTAATCACGGATGCTCACCCCCTGCTCACCCAAGTTATGACGGATATCGTCAATATTACCCTCGACGGTCGCGATAAGCTCGTCCAGCGAATCGAACACGCGCGAAGGACGCAGCCAACGCGTAAACGCCAACGAAACCGAACGTCCATACAGGTCGCCCGCATACCCGATCAAGTTGGCCTCGAGATGCGCCGAAGCGGCATCGTCGGCATACGTCGGCGGCAGGCCCACGTTGACGGCAGCGGGCCACACGGTATCGTCGACCAGCACAAGGCCCTCGTAGACGCCATCGGCAGGCAGCTGGATTCCATTTGGCACCAGCAGGTTTGCCGTAGGAAATCCCATATCGGAGCCCTCGTGGCGGCCGCGGATCACGCCGCCGCGCACCATATAGGGACGGCCGAGTAGATCGGCTGCCAGCTCAACGTGGCCCACGCTCAGCTCACGTCGAATGCGGGTGGCGCAGATAGCCTCGCCGGCCTCGCACAGCAAATTGTGCCCATACACGTCAACACCGCGCTCGACACCCCATGCCTGCATCTCGACAACGCCCGAGGCACCGCCGCGGCCCAGCCTAAAATCGCTGCCAACGCGAATGGAGCGAATGTCGACAACATGCGCCAACAGCTCAAGAAAGCCCACGTGGTCGAGCGACGCTACCGCAGGCGTAAAGGGAACAGCCACCACGGCATCGACCCCAGTCTGAGCCAAGGCATGCAGGCGGTCGGCCGTCGTCATCAATTTTTGAGCGGGCGCAGGGCTCACCACAACATCTGGATCAGGGTCAAACGTTACGACTACCGCTTTGCAGCCGTGGACGCGCGCATCGCGAATGACCGCGTCGATCAGCTCACGATGTCCCCTATGCACGCCATCGAACACGCCGATGGCAATCGAGGCGGCACCCATAGACTCGCAGTCACCAAAAGCATCAGGCAAAACGATGCGGGCCTCCGCCGCCGCGCCCACAAAAAATGTGCGCGCGAGCTCGCGAGGGTCCAGCATCATCGAACACCGCCGATCGCCTGCGGAAAGACGTGCTCCATCACAAAGCGACCATCCTCGATACGAGCCAAAGCCTTGAGCTCGCCATCGAGCACCAGCGCAAACGGTGCCTTAGACACATCGAAGCCGGCGAGCGCGCGATCAATAGGAGTACGACGTCCGCACAGCAGATCGTCCGCAAGATTGCCCGGCAAGTCGACACGCGTGGCGCCGAGGGCCGAAATGGGGTCCAAGGCAAAGCCGGCAGCGGACTCGGCAGAAAGTTCCTCGACCGCATGGCAGGCGCCGATGGAGACAATGCCAGAAGCGGTACGGCGCAGCGCGGAAATATGCGCGGCACTATCGCAGGCGCGACCCAGGTCGCGAGCGAGCGCACGGATATAGGTGCCCTTGCTCACCGAGAAGGCAACGGTCCAAATGCAGGAATCGCCCTCGCCACTCACGGCGATCAGGTCGGCAGAATATACCTCGACCGGGCGCGCAGGCAACTCAACGGCATTGCCCTCACGTGCAGACTTATAGGCGCGCACGCCGTTGACCGAAATAGCCGAAAACGCCGGCGGGATCTGCATCTGAGGGCCCAGCATGGCGCTCAAGCGCTCACGGGCATAGGCCGGATCGCGCAGCTCGGGTGCAATGGCAACCGTACGGATGGCCTCGCCTTCCGCATCGTCGGTATTGGTCTCGGCGCCAAACGAGATATCGGCGACGTAACTTTTGGTATCGAGGGTAAGCATGCCCAGCAGACGCGTAGCCTGGCCCACGCCCACCACCATGACACCCGACGCCATGGGGTCGAGCGTGCCGGCATGACCGACGCGCCGCTCATGGAGGGCGCGCCGGCACCGCGATACCACGTCGTGGGACGTGCAGCCCACCGGTTTATCGACGGCGAGCAGCATATTCAATTGAGAAGGCGTACGACGAGCCATGTACCATCCAAAAAGTTAGAGCTCGACGATCACCGAAGCGGGATCCTCCCCCACCAGCTCGGCCAGCATGGGAAGTGCCGCGGTGAGCGTCTCGAAAATCGTTCCGTTATTGGTAAAGCCGGCAGCAGCGTGATGTCCGCCTCCGCCAAAGTTGGCCGCAATCTCGGAGACATCCATGTCGCCCTTGGAGCGCAGGTTTCCGCGCACCTTGGTATCGCCCTCGATGCCCTTAAGGAACAGGCAGACCTCGACACCCATCACCGAGCGCACCACATCGACCAAGCCGTCGCACTCATCCGAGGTGACGCCACATTCCTTAAGGTCGCTTTCGTACGCGTAGCTATACGCCACGCGCCCGTGCGCGACCGTCTTGATGCGGCCCATGACGATGGACTTGAGGTGCAAGAACTCGACGCGCATGCTCTGATAGACCTCGAGCGCGACACGCGCCGGGTCGGCACCGTGCGCCACCAGGCGCGAAGCCGCATGGAACGCAGCGGCATCGGCATTCTGATACTGAAAACGACCGGTATCGGTAACCAGGCCACAGAGCAGACAGGTGGCGATGCGATCGCGAACGACAATGCCGCAATCATCCAGAAAGCGGTCGATGATCATGGCGCACGCCGCAGCATCGACACGCCTCAGGCTTACCTCGGCAAACTCCTCGCGCGCCGGATGGTGGTCAAAGCACACCACATGTTTGGAGCGGCGGAGCACGTCGGCCGAGTTGTTCAGACGCTCGACAACCGGCACATCCACCGAGATAAACAGGTCGGGATCGCCCGTAAAGCTCGAAGCCGGCACCAGACGATCGGCGCCTTCCATAAAGCGGTAAATACGCGGAACGGGATCGTCGTCTGCGAGCAGCAGCGCGATGTCCTTGTCGGGGAACGCCTTCATGAGCGAGAGACCCAAGCCCAACACGGAGCCCAGGGCATCGCCGTCGGGAGAGGTATGACCCGAGATCGCAATGGAGGACGCACCCTCGATAAGCTCGAGGATGCGTCGTTTAATATCTGCAGACTCGCACGAGACGAGGTCGGCGGAATTAGTCATCTAAAGCTGCCTCCTGGGCGGCATCCGCTATGGGATAGCCGTCCTCGTCCTTTTCGATCGCCAGCGTGGCCGGGACATTCTCCAGCGCACGCGTAATGCGCTCGGCCTCATCGGTCGAGCGATCGATGCGAAAATCGAGCTCGGGCGTGACGCGCCAGTCGAGCGAGCGAGCCAACAGGCTGCGAATGCGGCCCTTGGCGCTGGCGAGCGCCTCCATGACCTCATCGTAGCGGCTCGCATCGCATGACACGTACACGCGCGCGAACGAACGGTCCACCGCGACCTCGACCGCGGTCAGGGTGACCAGGTCGAGACGCGGATCGGAAACCTCAAAGAGAAGGATATAACCGAGCTTCTCGCGAAGCTGCTCGCCCAGACGGCGGGTTGCCTGCGTTTGCTTCATAGCGCTACCCCCTACTCGGTACGGGCAACCTGGTCGATACGGTAACCCTCGATCTGGTCGCCGGGCTTGATGTCCTGGAAGTTCTCCAGGCCAATGCCGCCCTCGGAACCGCTCTTGAGGCTCTTGGCCTCGTCCTTGTAGTGGCGCATCGAGGCGATCTTACCGTTAAAGACAACGATGCCGTCGCGCACCAGGCGCACGGAATCGGTCGCGGCGATCTCGCCCTCCTCGACGCGGACACCGGCGGCGATACCGACTTTGGGCACCTTAAAGGTGTCCAGGACGGTCGCAGTACCCGTGGAGACCTCGACCTCGGTGGGCTTGAGCATGCCGATACGGGCAGCGTCGAGCTCCTCGAGGCACTTGTAGATAACGTCGTAGCAACGAATCTCGACGCCCTCGCGCTCGGCAGCGGAGCGGGCCTTACCGTCGGGACGCACGCCAAAGCCAATAATGATGGCGTTGGAGGCGTCGGCCAGGACGACGTCGGTCTCGTTGATGGCACCGACCGCGGAGTGGATCGTGTTGATGCGGACCTCGGACTGATCCATCTTGTCGAGCGAGTCCTGAAGGGCCTCGATGGAGCCCTGGACGTCGGCCTTGATGATCAGGTTGAGCTCCTTGACCTCGGCGTCGGCGATGGTCTCGAAGAGGTTCTCGAGCGTGACGTGCTTCACGCGGCTCTGCTCCTCGATGCGGGCCTTGAGCGAGCGCTCATCGGCCAGGGCGCGCGCCTCACGCTCGTCCTCGAACACGCGGAACTCGTCGCCGGCGTTGGGGACGGACTGCAGGCCCAGGATCTCGACGGCGTCGGAGGGACCGGCCTCGGTGACGGCGCGGCCCTTGGGGTCGAGCATGGCGCGAACGCGGCCATAGGTGAGGCCGGCGACCAGCGTATCGCCCACGTGCAGGGTACCGCGGGTCACGAGCACGGTAGCGACCGAGCCGCGGCCCTTGTCGAGCTTGGCCTCGAGGACGTTGCCCGAGGCGAAGGTATCGGGGTTGGCCTTGAGCTCGAGCACGTCGGCCTGGAGCAGCACGGTCTCCAGAAGATCGTCGATACCGATCTTCTGCTTGGCCGAGATGTTGACGAACATGTTCTGTCCGCCCCACTCCTCGGGGATGACGCCGTACTCGGTGAGTTCCTGGCGCACGCGGTCGGGGTTGGCGCCGGGCTTATCGATCTTGTTGACGGCGACGACGATGGGAACGCCGGCGGCCTTGGCGTGGTTGATCGACTCGACCGTCTGGGGCATGACGCCGTCGTCGGCGGCGACGATCAGGATGACGATGTCGGTCACCTTGGCGCCACGGGCACGCATGGCCGTAAAGGTAGCGTGGCCCGGGGTATCGATGAAGGTGATCTTGCGGTCGTTGATCATGACCTGCGATGCGCCGATGGCCTGGGTAATGCCGCCAGCCTCGCCGGCAGCGACGCCGGTGTGGCGGATGGCGTCGAGCAGGCTCGTCTTGCCGTGGTCGACGTGACCCATGACGGTGACGACCGGGGCGCGGGGCTTAAGGTCGGCGGGATCGTCGTAGAACGAGAAGGTGTTCTCCTCCTCGGGGGTGATGATCCTGATCTGACGGCCCAAGTCGTCGGCAACGAGCTCGACAAGGTCGTCGGACATGGACTGCGTCATGGTGAGCGGCGTGCCCAGCAGGAACAGGCGCTTGATGATGTCGTTGGCCGGAACGTCGAGCGCCTCGGCAAGCTCCTGGACGGTAACGCCCTGGGAGACCTTGATGGCGTCGAGCTCCTCGGGGTTCACGCCCTGGGCCAGCGCCTCCTCAATCTTGCGCTCCTCCTGAGCCCTAGCGGCCTCGCGCTCGCGCTTCTCCTTGCGCTTCTTGCGGCGACCGGTGGACTCGCGAGAGGCCTCCTCGACGGCGGCACGGGCCTCCTCGAGAACCTTCTCGCGGCTGTACTCCTCGGCCTCGCGCGCCATGCGGCTGTAGTGGTCCTCTTCGCTGTTGTGACCACCCTTGCGCTTCTTGCCCTTGCCCTGCTTATCGGGGTTGGGGAAATCCATGCCGGCAGCGACATTGTTGCTGGCGTTGGTGCGATGGCTGTGCGGGCGGTTCTCGGAGGCGTTGCGGTCGTTGCGACGGCCGCCACGACGATCGTTGTTGCCGCCGCGACGGTTGCCGCGCTCGGCCTTGGCCTTGTCCTCGGCGTCCTTCTTCTCCTTGAGCACGGTCTCCTGCGCGGCGATCTGATCGAGCAGCGAACGGAAGCGCGAACCGGAGTCGGAAGCGGGAACGGCGCGGCGCTGGGCCTCGCGAGCAGCCTCCTCCTTCTCGCGGGCAAGGCGCTCCTGCTCGGCCTTCTTCTTGGCCTCGGCCTCGGCACGGGCTGCCTCCTCGGCGGCCTGGGCGGCGGCAAACTGGCGGCGCTCCTCCTCGCGTGCCTTCTCGGCGGCGATGCGCTCGCGCTCGGCCTCGGCGGCACGCGCTGCCTCCTCGGCGGCGGCAGCCTCCTCCTCGGCCTGCTTGGCGGCCTCGACTTCCTGGGCGCGGGCCTCGATCACCGAGGCAAGCTGCTTGCGGACCATGGCAACATAAGCGTCCTCCAGGGCGGAGGAAGCAGACTTAGCGGGAATCTTCATTTCGGCGAGGTGACCCATCAGTTCCTTGGAGGTCATGCCGAACTCTTTGGCCAGGGTGGACACACGGACTTTTGCCATATGACTTCACCTACCCTTTCTGGCACCTTGGGTGCCTAGAGACTGAACGAGCGTGGGATGTGCGCCGGAACCTGTCCAGCGCAACCGCGCGCTAGATCAGGTCCTCCGCATCATCGAAGGCGTCGGTGTCGTGGACACCGCAGAAACGGGAACCGGGACGGGCCTGGTTGCGGCACTGGATGCCGTCCTCGGACACGTACTCGCAGCGACGGGCGTCGTCATCCTCCTCGTCACCGATCAGGTCGGCGGCGGGCTCCTCGTGAACGGGAACGTTCTTGAGGATGTCGGCGGCAAGGGTCTCGGACTTAATGTCGATGTGCCAGCCGGTCAGGCGTGCGGCCAGGCGGGCGTTCTGGCCCTCCTTGCCGATGGCGAGCGAAAGCTGGTCGTCGGGCACAATGACGCCGGCATAGGCCTTCTCCTCGTCGATAAGGACGCGAGTGACCTTGGCGGGCGACAGGGCGTTGGCGACGTAGACGGCCGGATCGGCATCCCACAGGATGACGTCGACGCGCTCACCGCGCAGCTCACCCACGACGGCGCGCACACGGCTGCCCTTGGGACCGACGCAGGCGCCCACGGGATCCAGGCGGTCGTCGAGCGAGTGGACGGCGACCTTGGAGCGCTGGCCGGGCTCGCGGGCGATCGACTTGATCTGGACGGTGCCCTCATAGATCTCGGGCACCTCCTGCTCAAACAGACGACGCATGAGCTCGGGGTGGGTACGCGAGATAACGATCGGCGGACGGCTGTGCTCGCCGCGAACCGGCGGAAGCGTGGAGTTGGGGTCGCGAACGTCAATGATCACGGCCTTGATGTGCTGGTTGTGCAGATAGCGCTCGCCCATGGGGCGCTCGTTGCGCTCGTTCTCGTAGCGGCGCTGATCAAAGTGCGGAAGCTCGGCCTCGACGCCTTCGCGGATCTTGACGATCGTAAAGTCGGGTGTGGACTGCAGTACGGTACCGCTGATGAGGTCGCCGATACGGCCGGAGAACTCCTCGTAGATCTGCTCGCGGGCGGAGTTGCGCACGATGGCGTTGATCTCGGCCTTGGCGTGCTGGGCGGCGATGCGGCTGGTGTTCTTGGGGGTGACGTCGATCTCCTCGAACTCGGTGAAGTTGCCCTCCTCGTCCATGGAATCGTCGATCGGCTCAAGGCGGTAGACATAGATCTTGCCGGTGGTGCGGTCGATGGTCACCTTGGCGCCCCACTCAAGATGCAGGATCTCGGCATAGCTCTTGGCGAGCGACTGCTCCAGGCGGTCGATCAGGTAGAGCTGGTCGATGTGCTTCTCCTGGCAAAGCTCCATCAGGGCGGACATCATGTCGGATGCTGCCATGTTAGTTTCCTTCCTTCGCGGGCTTGAAGTCATAGACGGGCTTCAACTTGCACTTTTTAACATCGGAAAAATCGAGGGTGACAGACTCGCCGTCCTCGAGCTCGAGGGTTACGTTGGTCTCGGTCGCGGCGGCAATCTTGCCGGAGTACTTGCGACGGCCCTCGGTGGCGGTGGAGGAAAGCTCGCAGTCCTCGCCCACAAAGCGGGCAAAGTCACGCGGACGGCGCAGCGGGCGCGCCATACCCGGGCTCGACACCTCGAGGGTATAGCTCGAAGAGATGGGGTCGAGCTCCTCAATCACGTCGCCGACCCACTTGGTGTTGGCCGTGACGTCGTTGAGCGACAGGCTCTGACCCTCGGCACCCTCGATACGCACACGCACGCAGGGGGCCTTGGTGGCACCCACGAGCTCAACGTCGACAATATCGACATCGTGCTGGGGGGCGACGGCCTCGAGCGCGTCGATGATCGCCTGCTCGATCTTGGTCTTGACCATTGCGGCACCTCCATCCATACAAAAAAGAAGCGGGGCCGAAACCCCACTTCTTTCAATTACAACTTCATTTGCAAGCAAACTATACCAATACCTGCGAAAACGTGCAACCATAGCACAAACCCGCAGGTCAGCGTGAGCACAGGTTCTCCACAAGAAATGGATAATTGGATGTAGTCGCAAGTATCCATATCCAAAAAGAGGGACGACCCAGCCGGATCGTCCCTCGTCTATTGTGCATCAACTATATGCGCGAGGTTTACTTAACCACCAGGTTGACCAGCTTGCCGGGCACGCAGATGGCCTTGACGACCGTCTTGCCCTCGAGCCACTTGGCAACAGCGGCCTCGGCGGCAGCCTGCATCTCCTCGTTGGAGGCATCGCGGGCCACATCGATGCGGCCGCGGACCTTACCGAGCACCTGGACGACGATCTGCACCGTGTCCTCGATGGACTCGGCCAGGTCAAACTCGGGCCAGGCGGCGGTGTAGGCGTTGCCCTCGCAGCCGAGCGCCTCGTGCCACAGCTCGTCGGCCCAGAACGGGCAGATGGGGGCAAGGACGCTCACGATGTCCTTGGCCACGCCGTAGCACAGTGCCTTGTCGCGCGATGCGCCCTCGGTGGCGTTGAGGTAGGCGCTCGCCGCGTTGACGAGCTCCATGACGGCCGAGATCGCGGTGTTAAACTGGCCGCGATCGAAGTCCTCGGTGCACTTGGCGATGGTGCGGTGACGCTCGCGATAGAGCTTCATCGCGGTCTCGTCGAGCACGGACTTGTCGAAGGCAACGTTGGCGTCACCCGACTGGACAAGCTGCCACACGATACGCCAGGCGCGCTTGATAAAGCGGTTGGCACCCTCGACGGCCTTGGGATCCCAGTCAAAGTCCTTCTCGGGCGGGGCGATAAACAGGATCGCCAGGCGCATGGTGTCGGCGCCGTAGGGCTCGATAACCGAGCTCGGGGGCACGACGTTGCCCTTGGACTTGGACATGGTGTCGCCGTTCTCGTCCTTGACCATGCCCTGGCACAGCAGGTTGGTAAAGGGCTCGTCCACGCTGAGCAGGCCCAGGTCGCGCAGCGCCTTGGTAAAGAAGCGGCTGTAGAGCAGGTGCAAAATGGCGTGCTCGATGCCGCCGATGTAGTTATCGACGGGCATCCAACGGTCTGCCGCCTCGCGGGAGAAGGGCAGCTCGGTGTTGTGCGGGTCGGTATAGCGCAGGTAATACCAGCTGGAGCAGGTGAAGGTGTCCATGGTATCGGTCTCGCGCTTGGCCGGGCGGCCGCAGACCGGGCAGGTGGTCTCGTAGAAGTCCTTGCACTCGGCGAGGGTCTCGCCGGCGCCCAGGTCCAGGTTCTCGGGCAGCGTCACCGGCAGCTGGTCCTCGGGCACGGGCACAATGCCGCAGTGCTCGCAATGGATGGCCGGGATGGGGTTGCCCCAATAGCGCTGACGGCTGATGAGCCAGTCGCGCAGGCGGAACTCGACCTTGCGACGACCGCAGCCCATGGCCTCGAGGTCGGCCACGATGGCAGCCTCGCCCTCGGAGTGCTTACCGCCGCGCATGCCGGTGTACTTGCCGGACTGGACGAGCGTGCCCTCGGCAGCGTGGGCGCAATCCCAGTCGACGGTCTCGGCATGGAAGGTATCGATGGTCTCGCCACTGGCCTCGACGGCAGCGCGGTCATCATCGTCCAGGATGATCGGGACGATCGGGAGGTCGTACTTGCGGGCAAACTCAAAGTCGCGCTGGTCGCCGCAGGGAACGGCCATGACGGCGCCGGTGCCGTAATCGGCAACGACATAGTCGGCAACCCACACGGGAACCTTCTCGCCGTTGACGGGGTTAACCACGTAGCGGCCCGTAAAGGCACCGTGCTTCTCGAGGGTGCCCTGGGCACGCTCGACGGCAGAGATATGCTTGGAGTCCTCGACGATCTTGGTCACGGCCTCCTCGTACTCCGTGCCCTCGACGAGCTCATGCAGACGAGCGTACTCGGGAGCCAGGACAAAGAAGGAGACGCCAAAGAGCGTGTCGGCACGCGTGGTGAAGACGGTGATCTTGCCTTCGTCGCCCTCGATGGGATCGCCGTTGGCATCACACAGGGTAAAGTCGACCTCGGCGCCCTCGGAGCGGCCGATCCAGTTGGCCTGCATCTGCTTAACGCGCTCGGGCCAGCCGGGGAGCTTCTCCAGATCGTCGAGCAGCTCCTGGGAGTACTCGGTAATCTTGTAGTACCACTGCTCCAGGTCGCGCTTCTCGGGCTCGGTGCCGCAGCGCCAGCACTTGCCCTCGGTAACCTGCTCGTTGGCCAGAACGGTCTTACAGGTGGGACACCAATTGACCGGGTTCTTCTTGCGGTAGACCAGGCCCTTTTCCCACATCTTCTCAAAGATCCACTGACCCCAGCGGTAGTAGTCGGGGCTGCAGGTCTTGACCATGCGATCCAGATCGTAGGAGAAGCCCATGCGCTTCATCGTGGCGAGCGCCTGGTCCATGTTCTTATACGTCCAGGCGGCAGCCTGCGTGTTGTGCTTGATGGCGGCGTTCTCGGCGGGCAGGCCAAAGGCGTCAAAGCCAATGGGATGCAGCACGTCAAAGCCGCGCATGCGGGCCTGACGGGCCATGGCATCGCCGATGGTATAGTTGCGCGCGTGGCCCATGTGCAGGTCGCCCGAAGGATACGGGAACATCTCGAGCACGTACTTCTTGGGCTTGCTGGCGTCGGTGTCGACGGCAAAGAGGTTGGAGTCCTCCCAGGCCTTCATCCACTTGGACTCAATGGCCTGCGCGTCGTAGGCAGGGATCTCGTCCTTATGATCTGTGCAATCGCACATATCAGCTCCTTTAATCTTAGCTGGGGTCGGTCGGCTTGGCTTTATTCGCTACTGCGGACAGTCCTGCGCAAGACGAAGAGCACATTAAGTGCTCTTCTTTGCGTGCGGAACTTGTAGCGAACAAAGCCAAGCCGACCGACCCTAAGGTTAACTTGACTGATGATAGCAAATACGACAAGCGAGATGCCTACGACTTGCAGGCATCTCGCTTTATCTTAATAACGTGGTTGTGAATCAACCGCTAATTGCTACCCGCTCAAGCATGGTCGGGTTTTCCAAGTGCCGCAGATTGCCGTGAAAGAGGAGCGACGCGTACTTTGGTACGCGAGCGACGGTTTGAACGGCAAGGTGCGGTGCTTGGGAAAGCCGCTTAGCGGTAGCTGACGCTTTGCTGCGAATCCTTGACGACAACGTCGTGGGCGCCGCCTTCGACAATCGAGGTCGAGCTCACCAGGGTCAGGCGTGCCTTTTTCTGGAGCTCGGGAATCGAGAGGGCGCCGCAGTTGCACATCGTGGACTTGATCTTGTAGAGCGTGCCGCCCACGCCGTCCTTGAGGGAACCGGCGTAGGGAACGTAGGAGTCGACGCCCTCGACGAAGCTGAGCTTCGCGGCGCCGCCCAGGTCGTAGCGCTGCCAGTTGCGGGCACGCGCAGAACCCTCGCCCCAGTACTCCTTCATGTACTGACCGTTGACGTTGACGCGCTCGGTCGGGCTCTCGTCAAAGCGGGCAAAGTAGCGGCCCAGCATCATAAAGTCGGCACCCATGGCAAGGGCGAGTGTCATGTGGTAGTCGTAGACGATACCGCCGTCGGAGCACACGGGCACGTAGACGCCGGTCTCCTCGTAGTACTCGTCGCGAGCGCGGCAGACGTCGATCAACGCGGTGGCCTGGCCACGGCCGATGCCCTTGGTCTCGCGGGTGATGCAGATGGAGCCACCGCCGATACCCACCTTGATAAAGTCGGCACCGCAGTCGGCCAAAAAGCGGAAGCCCTCGGCGTCGACGACGTTGCCGGCACCGACCTTAACATCCTCGCCGTAGTTGGCGCGGATCCACTCGATGGTGCGCTTCTGCCACTCGCTGAAGCCCTCGGAAGAGTCGATGCACAGGACATCGGCACCGGCCTCGATGAGCAGCGGCACGCGCTCGGCATAGTCGCGGGTGTTGATGCCGGCGCCGACCATGTAGCGCTTATCGCCGTCGAGCAGCTCGTTGGGGTTGGTCTTGTGGCTGTCGTAGTCCTTGCGGAAGACGATGCCCATAAGGTGATCGTTGTCGTCGACGATGGGCAGGGCGTTGAGCTTGTTGTCCCAGATGACGTCGTTGGCAACCTTGAGGCTGATGTTCTTGTCGCCCACGATGAGCTGCTCACGCGGGGTCATGAACTCGGAGACCTTCTTTTGGTGGTCATCGCGGCTGGGGCGATAGTCACGGCTGGTGACGATACCCAGGAGTTTGCCCTTGGGAGTGCCGTCGTCGGTGACCGGCATGGTGGAGTGACCGGTCTTCTCCTTGAGCTCGATGACCTGCTCCATGGTCATATCGGGGGTCAGCGTGGAATCGGACTGGACGAAGCCGGCCTTGTGATCCTTGACGGCCTTGACCATGGCGGCCTCGGACTCGGGGGTCTGGGAACCGTAAATGAAGGACAGGCCACCCTCGGTAGCGAGCGCGACACCCATGTCGACGCCCGAGACGGACTGCATGATGGCGGAAACCATGGGGATGTTCAGGGTGATTGCCGGCTTCTCGCCGCGCTTAAAGCGGGTTAGCGGCGTCTTAAGAGAGACGTTGTTGGGGATGCACTGCGAGGACGAATAACCAGGGACCAGCAGATACTCCGAAAACGTGTGGGACTCACCGGGAAAGAACGTAGCCATGTTTCTCCTTTTTCCATGCGACCGGTCGGCTGCAGGCCTCGTAGGACCCAGCCCAACCTTGGGCGCCCAATACTGGGCAAGTATCTTAACGCACTTTGACTGCTACAATGCATGATTTAAGAAGAGCACACGAGGGCTTAACGCAGGCTTTGCGTTTGCCCAGCAGACACTTTAGCGGAGAGACGTGGAGCGCATGGAGTACAAGACGACGGCAAAACTGGTCATTCAGTCGTGCGACAAAGATCTGCCGGGCGTGTTCGGCCACGGCTGCGTCTTGCTGCTGCAGGGTATCGCCCGCGAACACTCGATCAACCGTGCCGCCAAGAGCATGGGCATGGCCTATTCCAAGGCATGGCGCATTGTGAACGAGGCCGAGGGGCAGCTGGGGTGCAAGCTCATCGAGCGCGACGGCGCCCGCGGGAGCTCGCTCACCCCCGCCGGCGAGCGAGCCATAGCGGCCTACGAGGAGCTGCAGGCAGAGATCAACGAAGTCATAGCCGCAAGGGCCAACGACCTGATCGACACCATCAAAGAGTAGCTAATTTGGGACGGGGCTTTTTTAGCTACCCATCCAGAGCATTCTTAACTCATAGCCAAAAATTGACATTGGGTAGCTAAAAAAGCCCCGTCCCAAATTAGCTACTGTCGGAGGGCGTTATCGAGGGCGGCGGCTACCGTCAGGGGATCGTCGGTGCCGGCAAAGAGGCGGATGGTGTCCCCCTGCTTGCCACGTGGGGCCAAAAGACGCGTCGTTGCACCGCCGGCGAACGATGTGCGAAACTCCCCCGGCAAAGCGTCGAACAACTCTCCCGCGCTACGCTCGATAAGGTCAAACTCAACTGCCGGGCCAAAGCCATGCTCGAGGATTCCCGTTGCAACCGCATGGTCAGGATGCGAGCTCAGCCCGGGATAGCGCACGTTGCGCACCATCTCGTTCGCGGCCAGATACTCGGCCAGCGCACGGGCTCGATCGAAGTGAGCCTGCATGCGAGCGTTAAGCGAGGAAAACCCGCGCTCCAGCACGTCGGCCTCCTCAGCAGAAAGATCGAGCGCCGACGCACCGCAGCCCGCAAACAACGCATGCACGCACTCAGCCGCGGCATCCACACGATGGCGCTTGAGCTGCGATCGCGCCACCGAAGCGGCAACGAGCTTACGCGGGGCCTTACCGGCACACACGCGGTCGAGTGCCTCGAGCGACAGCACGGCGCCCAAGCTCAGCGGATTGCAGCCAAAGACGTCAGCCACGGTGTTGTCAACAACCAGCAGTGCATGGGCCTCACGCGCGGCGCGGCCTAACGCGCGCAAATCGGGCACACGCAGACCGAACGCGCCAATGGAGTTGGCGAACCACCACAGGTGCGGCCCCTCGGCATCAAGCGAAGCATCAAAGCCCTCGGACGCAGCAGCAAACGCCTCGGCGGACGGCGAGCCCACCAACACGACATCGCAGCCCTCAAAGCCGCACGCAAACGCTTCGGCAAAGTCATCCGCAAAGGCCACCAGGCGATCGCCGGGGCGCACAATCCCCAGAAGCGAAAGCGCCGCCGGCACATGCGAGGCCGCAACCAGTCGCGCCTCGCGCGCGCCAGCCCTTGCAGCCCAGGCCTCTTCTAGCTGTTGTGCGTCCACGTGACACCGTCCCTTCAAAACAAAAGCCCACGATGCGGATGTTTCCCCAATCTACTCGCTAGGGTTCTAGCCGTGGTATTCGCCGTTGTATTGGATAAGCGTTAGGTCCTCCACGCCATCGAGGGCACGGATAGCGTCGGCATAGGGCATATCCACACCGTCAGAGAACACCTCGACGGCCATCTCGACCTTGTCGCCACGCATAGTCTTGGACTTAACGGTGAACTTGGTGCGCCCAAACGCGCGCACGATATCGTCGCCAGTGGTCTGGCCCGTGTAGTGAATGACCATCATGTACACGCGCGACTTGTCCTGACTGCTCGCAAAGCCGGCGATCATCAGCACGATCACTGCTGCCGTGAGCCCCACGAGTGCATACATGCCGGCTCCCGCCGTAATGCCCGTGGTAATGGACCAAAACAGATACAGCAGGTCAAGCGGGTCCTTGACCGCCGTACGGTAGCGGACGATGGACAGAGCACCGACCATACCGAGCGAGATGACCACGTTTGTCGAGATCGCGAGCGTGACCATGCAGGTGAGCACGCACATGCCCACGAGCGTCACGGCAAAGCTACGCGAATACACCACGCCGGTAAAAAAGCGCTTGTACACGTAATAGATCAGGATGCCCATGGCGAGCGCCACGAGCAGCGACAGGCCGATCTTGGCAGGGTCGACCTGACCAAACGCCTCCAAGACGGAGTTCTTAAAAAAGTCCCTGGTGCTCATGGTCTAAATATCCCCTCGGTTCTCAAAATCCGATTCCCAGTAGTTAAAACCGCGCAGGTAGGCGGTCTTTTCGTAACACAGGCAGTACTTGGAAACCGCCGTAAGCTCGGCCGCGCCCGGCGGCACCATATCGCGCACCAGCTGCGGACAAAACTCGGTAAACTTGACCTCCATCACTAGCTTGCCGGGCTCCAGCACGGGCAGCGCGGGCAAGGTTGCGTCAAAGATATCAAAGCTACCCACCGCGGCACGCACGTTCATGTCAAACGTAATGCGCACGGTGCCCTCATCCATCACCCACGGCTCGCGCTCGTAGTCCACGATGGTCCGCGGGCGCATCATGTTGCAGATACACTCGATGTAGAACTCGCGGCAGAGTTGGTGCGGGCTCCTCAGCAAAAAGCCGTAGTCGCCAGCCAGGATCTGCTCAAACTCGCCGCGCGTGAGCGGCGCGTCCTCCTTGTAGATCCAGCTGCCGTACTTCTTTTTGCGCTCGAGCTTAATCACCCTGTCGCTGCCGTTATAGATGCGCACGCGATACTTTTTGCGCATGAGAATACCGGCGTCTTTTTCCTCGTAGGCCGAGTTGCAGTAGTCGTCAAAGTACAGGCTGCGAATGGTGTAACCACCCGAGCGCGCATGCTTGTCCAGTTTAAAGGCCGGCGCCATGCGACAGGCAAGCGCGGCGTGCTCGCCCTCGTTAATGAGATATTTGAGCTCGTGGCGATAACGCTCCTGCGTGGCACGCGCAGGCGGGGCCGCCAGGCGCTCAAGCAACGCGCTAGCCTTCCTCATACGTGTCCTCCACGACCTTACCGCCGTCTTGCACGTAAAAGCACTTCATGCCGTACTGCTTGCCGTCGTCGGTCACATAATAATCGAACGCATCCTGCGTATAGCCGTCGGAGTTGGTAGCACGCACGCGCACAAAGTACTGGCCGGTATCGGGCGCATCGCACGTTACCTCGGGCAGCAGCACGTCCTCGGCCTTAAAAAGCACGTCATTGATGGCGTAGTCGCGCGCAAGCTCGACGGTATAGCGAATATCGCGCGCCTCAAAGTCGTACGCGGCATCCCAGTTCACACGCAACTTGCCGTTTTCAATCTGCGGCACGCCGATGTAGAACGGCATGGGCTTCTTATAGCTTTCGCAGTAGCTCTTGTAGTTCTCCTCGATCTCGGAGGGAATCGCCGCGGCAATCTGCTCGTATTGGTCCTTGGTGACAGACAGATTGTCGATATCGGGCGAAGCAAAGACCAGGGATTCGGTAACCTCGCGGTAGTGCTTGATCATCCTGGCCAGACGTTTCTCGGTCAAATACGAGCGCAAGTCCTTGATGGCATCGTCGAGCTCGTTACGGAACGACTTGCTCTTTAGAGCGCGCCTGAACAAAACGTTGCCCCAGTAGTTGCTCACGCCGCGTTGCCAGTTCACAAAGTCCGAGAACCCCTTCAGGCTCAGCTCAAGCTTACACAGCATGCTGTCGTTATCCCAAGCCAAAAAGTACCAGGTATTTGAGTTGAGCGGGCTGTACAGATAGCAGTTACGGTTCTGCGTATCGCAGTTGCCCGTCAGGATCTGAAACGCCAGCCAATAGACCAAGTTCTCGGTATCAAAGTAGGTCGCAAGCACGTCCTCGATCTTTTGAGTGTCATCGTTGAGCGCATCGAGCATCTCGATGAGCTTGGTGTGGTCCGAGTCGCCCTTAATCTCGAGCATGCTCTCAAAAGCCACCTGGTTGTAATCGGGGTCGTCGGCGAGTTTAATGGTGTCCTCGTAGCGATAGAACTCAAAGAAGTTCAACTTGTACAGGTGTCCATTCTTATCTAGGCCATGTGCCTTAAGCGCCGTCTTATTAAGCTGCTCTACCTGTGTAAACAGGCCGTAGTCCTCGAAGGTATCGTTGGACTTTTCGGTCTGGTCGCACACCCACAGGTGCACAAACTGCGTGCGCAGGCCCATCATCTGAGGAATCCCGCGAATCAAATCGTAGGCCATCTTATTTCGAAAGCGCAAACCCTCACCCATATGCTTGTTGAGCGCAATGGAACGCTGCTGGCGCCAGGTACCCTTGCCCTTTTTGAGCTCCACCTTGTAATTCTTTTGCGTATAGGAGCTCGACGTCTGGCCGCGCACCTGCACGGTGGCATTGGGCGCTTCCTCGCCATAGCCAACCTCACCGGCAACCGGGCCTTCTTCGTCGCCCGCCTGCAAAAGGCCCATAACCTGATAGCGCGCCACGCCCATGTCGGCATAGTCATACACCGAGTACGTATTGATCTCGGCCCAGCTGTGATCAGTGTTCTCGGAGCTGTTGCCGCGCGAGACCGTCAGGTACATGGTCACAATGCCCGAGTCGTCGTAGACCTCGTACAGTTCGTCCTTATCGCGCAGGTGCTTGACCTCATTCGAGGTCTCGGCTTTGTTAATCTTGCCCTGCTTCTTGGCCTTTTTTGTCGAGGATTCGTCCTGCGCAGAGCAGCCCGAAAGCAGCAGTGTGCCGGCAGCCGCCTCAATCAAGCGGCGACGCGATATCATCCTATCGGTCATCAGAACCTCCCCAAAGGTTGCGATACACACGGACCACCGTGCGTTCAAACGCGCCGTGCGGCTCGCCCTTATGGCGGGCTTCCTCATAGCGCCGCTCGGCACGGTCGAGCCAGCGGCCCAGCTGTGTAAAGCGACCCGTCTTGTCGGTCGCCACCATGGGCTGCTGGCTCAGGATACGATACGGCAAGTTGGCAGTATAGGTATCGAGCCGCATCAGCGCCACGATAAAAAACACCGCCGCACCCAACAAAAAGCCAAAGCCGTAAAACTGCTGCGGCAAAAGCAACGACACGGCAGTCGCCAGCCCCGCCACACCGGCAAACAGGCCCGAGGCCAGCACGGCCCCCTTGTAGTCGGTAAAGTACAGCAAGATGAGCATCACCGTATTGCCCACGGCATACAGGCCATAGCCCACGCACAGCGTGCGAAAATACCCGTGCATAAGACTGTTAAAGCCCAGCGGCAGGGCCGAGAGCACCGTGGTCTCGAGCGAGATGACCGCCGCCGTCACAAACAGCTGCTTGAGCGCGCAAAAGCGCAGTTCGCTGTTGAGCGTGGAGAGCATCTCCTCCTCGGCCACCACAATATCGCCCACTACGCCGCCGTCGTTGAAAAGGCTGTAGTAGTCGCGGTAGCGCGGATAAAAGTTGACCTCGACCGAGACCACAAAGTTTACGGTCGTGACCAGGACCGTCAAAAACGCGATGAGCGCCGGAACATCGTGGTAGGGCGCGCCATAAAACAGGCCCTTGACCTGCACGCCAATGGGACCGGCCCAAATAATTACCAGGTGCGCAAAGAGCCCCAGGTTGGTAAACAGGCCCGTGAGCGCCAGCGGCATAAACTGATCGAGCCACTGCAAAAAGAGCCAGGGACTGCGGTCGCTCTGTGGAAAATACCGGTACAGCAGCACCACGTCCCAGGCGAGCATGACGCCGTAGCCCAGGGCGATTGATGCCAACAGGCTCTCAACCGGCGGCAGCCCCAGTGCCAGCGCTGCCAGGGCGCACAGGAACGCCACGCCAATGGCAGCCGTAAAGCTGCACAGAATGCCACGGTAATCCTTAATAGCGGTGAGATAGCTCATGCCGTTCCAGTTGACAATCATAATGTTGAACAGCCACAGGCACAGCAGCCCCTGCAGCAGTGTGGCGCCCGAGAACAGCAAAAAGACGCCGTAGAGCGCCGTGCCCGTAACCAGCATGATGGCGTTGGAACCCCAAAACGAGGGCAAGACCTCTTCTTCGCGCTCGGCGAAGAGCATGTCCGCCAAAAAGCGCGTGACGGGCATGGAGAAAAAGCTCGTGAGCGTAAGCGACGCCAGCAGCGTATAGGTCACCATGCACACCAGCAGATCCTGGTTGGCGCGGCCCACATCCCACAGACCGCACAGCACCAAGATACCCACCTGGAGCAGCACGCCCAGCAGCATGGGGCCCGTGCACACAATGCCGGCGTAGCCATAGGCGCGCATCGTGGCAAACAGACCCTTGCGCCTAAACAGGCGTTTGAGCTCAAAACCGATTCCGGCCACCGGCTACTCCCCCTCTCTGGGCAAATCATACGCACGCGCCGTCTCGTCGTACAGCGCGCGATAGTTGGCGAGCATCTGCTCGTGCAAAAAGTACGTGGCAACGCGACGCTGGCCGCGCTCCCCCATCTCAATGCGACGGGCACGGCTTGAGCACATGCGCTCCATGGCATCGGCCAAGCCCTTGCGATACATAGGCGGCGTCACAAATCCCGCCACGCCAAAGTCGTCGCCCGGGGCGCCTTCGAGCAGCTCACGGCAGCAGCCCACCTCGGTCGTCACGCAGGGACGACGCGCGGCAAGCGACTCCAGCACGCTGAGCGGCTGGCCCTCGGAGATGCTCGTCAAAATGGTAAAGTCCAGCTTTTCCATGTACTCGACCACGTTGACGCGGCCGGTAAAGATCAGGTCGCGCACGCCCAGGGTATCGACCAGCGCATGGCACTCGGCGCCGTACTCCTCGTCGTCCACGCCGCCCATGATATGCAGGCGCACCTTAGGGACGCGCTCGTGCAGCTCAAAGAAGGCATAGATCATGGTCTTGACGTCCTTGATGGGCGCCAGGCGCACCACCGCGCCAATGTCAACCCAGCCGTCATCGGGCTTTAAGGGAATGTCCTTAAAGCGGTCGAACTGAATGCCATTGGGGATGACCAGGCATTTGTCCGCATCGCAGCCCATATCGATCTGCGTCTTGCGGGCATTGTGAAACAGGCTCGTCACACGAAAAGCGCGACGGTAGATCTCCTCCGAAAGCAGGTAGAAAAAGCGAATCCAGCGGTCCTTAAACGACGGCACCACCCAGTCGGCGCGAATGATCTCCTCCTCGCGCTCGCGCGTGTAGATGCCGTGCTCGGTGAGCAGCACCGGCGCATGGTGAACGCTTGAACCCAAGCAGGCGAGCAGGCCGCCGTAGCCGGTCGAGATGGCGTGGTACACATCGGCCACCGGCACCTCGCTGCCCAGCAGGTAGAGCACGGGCAGCAGCATGGAGCGCATGGTATGGAATGCGTCGGCAAAAGGCGTGTAGGGGTACTCGGCCAGGCACACGTCGCGAAAGATATCCATAAACGTTCGGCTCTGCAAAAACGAGAGCGGATGCACGCGACGGCGGTGGAAGATATCGAACAGCACGTCCCAATCCGGATTAGAGAGCGACACCAGGCGGCGCAGCGCCTCGCGCTCGCGGTCGTTAAAGTCCGCCTCTTCCTGCTCGCCCGAAAGACGCAGGGCATCGTCCAGAAACACCTCGTGTACCTCGACCACGTTACCAGGCAGCTCGTAGACAAACTTGCCGCGGTCGGCCGCATGCGCGCCAATCACCCACAGCACAAACTCGTGCTCGGGCATGGCCTGTATATAGCCATGCATCCAGGTGGACACGCCACCGTGCACATAGGGGTAGCAACCTTCGAGTACCAAGCAGATTCTCATTTGTCGCTACCCTCCTTGCGCGCAATGGTCACCGTCTTGTCCGTAGCTTTGACCAGGTACAGGTCGCCCGTCAGATGCGTAATCTCGCCACCCGTGACTGCACCCGGCTCGCCGTTATTGGCGCGGAACATGAGCCACGCCTCGTCGTGAAAATTGCCCAGGTTAAGCGTCCAGGCATCCGCGTCTGTATCCACGCTCACCGTCACGGACGAAAAGCGCTGGATGGCGCCCGAGCATTCCGAGCCGGTCTGGCGACGCAGGTCGGGCGCAGACTTGGTAAGCCAGTCCAGGTAGTCGGTCAGGCCGCCCTTGTAGACCTCCCAGCCTTGCCTGGCGCCGCGATCGGGATCGAGCAGGTCGTCCGGGTGCATAAAGTGCGTGCTCACGTAGTGCATGTTGAGCTCGGACACGGCAGCCAGGCGCATATAGGAATCGTCGACCATGCCGCCCGAGACAATACGCGGCTGCTCCACAATGCCATCGCTCGCCACGCTAAACTCCTGCACGTACGGCAGGTCGGTACCATCCTCAAAATACGTACTGGCGATGGTCTTAATGCGCGGCACGTCCTCGCCAATAATCTTGCGAGCGCGGGCCGAAAGGATATTTGACGGCGGCACGTAGACCGAACCGTGCGCGTTGGGTAGCACCTCGTCCTGAAAGGCGATAAGCTCGTTGAGCGATGCAACAAGCGTCTCCTTGTTCTTCCACGTCTTGTAGTCGTACAGCGTGCCATAGTCGGTATCCCAGAGCGCCAGCGGCTGATGGTTGTAGCCGTGAAAGCCCAGCTCTCCGCCCATCTGCAGCAGCATGCCGCCAAAGTAGCGAAACTGCGTGGTATCGGCCTGGCGCGCGGGCTCGGTCCGATTGACCGCGTCCTCGTAGTTTTCGATCATCACGCCGGTATAGCGAATGCCGTATTTTTGCGCGAGCTTTTGCAGATCGGGCCACCAGACCTTGGCATAAAAGTCGGCGATGGAAAGCCCGTAGTCGCGCTTGATGTAGGTGCCGTCGCCCGAGGGCACGGGGCTGGGAAAGTCGTCCAGATAGAAGACGGCACTGTTGATGACCGGATAGGCCGTGGCATCGCCGAGCAGGCTGATCGCCGCGGCGTAAAACCCGCGCATGACCTTGTCGTAGACACCGATATTACATACCACGGTGCGTCCGCTACCGCAGTCATTGGACCAAATGAGCGGGGCGCCTGCATCGCCGGTCTTAGCCCACACACGCGCCGTCTCGCGCAGCGAAACCGAAAGCGACGAATCAAAGGGGTCCGAGAGCCCGTAGCGCTCTCCCCCGCCCAGCATAAAGTCCTCGCTCGGCACAATGCTTTCGGCTATTACATAGTCGTATCCGGCCGATTCAATACCAAGCTTGGGAGCAATCACCTGCAGATAGCTCGAATTATCCGGCGGCATGGCGAGCATAAGCGAACCGCCGGCACTCACCCAACTCATAATATCGGTCAGGTGCGTACCGAGCCCATCGAGCGACGGCATGAGCAAAATCACGCGATCGAAGGACGTCAGCGAGGGAACGGCATCCGCGCCGTCCAGGGCAAGGTCCACGTCGCGGTGCGCGATCTTCATGTCGAGCAGGATCTGGTCGAACTGCTCCTTTACGTCCTCGACGCCCGTCTGATCGGAATCGGTAATGACCAGGCACGTGGGCTTTTGACCAAATATTGCCGAGGAGGCCGGCACCGCATCGTTGGCGGCAAGCATCCCCAGCTTATGCTGGCCCGCACTGTACTGCACGCCGGCACGCTCCACCAGCAGCACGGCGGCCATGGCAATAAAGACCGCCCACACCACGAGCAGGCCCATCCAGCGAAAATGGCCCGCACGGTCGCGGATATGCTGAACCACGCTCATCGGGCCTCCTCCCCGTCGCGCCAAAAAGCCAGCTCCTCGCGGTTGGCGGCGCTCAAGTACACATGCTGTTTGTCGATCGCATCGATCACGCGGTGGACCTCGTCACCGTCGCGGCGCATCACGGCCAGGCGCAGGCAAAGCATCCAAACCTCCTGCTCCTCGGGCACGTCGAGCACGAGCTGGTCGGTCACGGCCTGCGCCTCGTCGATCTGTCCGACATCGGCCAGCGCCGCAGCATACCGAATACGCAGCTCAAAGGTGTCCTCGCGCTCGCAGCGGCGCGCAAGCAGACGTGCGTACTGTTGACGCTGAATCTGAGCCACGCGCCCCTCAGCCAAACCCGAGTCTAAATACTCACCAAGAAAATCGCAGTATTCGTCGAGGTTTTGCGCGCTCGGGTCGGTCTTAAAGGCGCGCTCCAGCTGCTGCAGTTTAAGGTCGGACTCCTTGGAGATCTGCGCCACCGCCGTCGCGGCATAGTGCGCCACTTCAACGTCGTCGTTCAGCTTAGCCGCCTGCAGCTGCGCCAGGTACGCATCGGGGTCCTCGGTAAGCATGGAGAGCATGAGGCGGCGCCGGTCTGCCGGGTCGTTGACGATGAGCGCCTCCTCGAGCGGGATCACGCCCGCATCGGCTTCACGGTCGTGCACCAAGATGCTGCGATGCAGCTCGTCGTTAATGCGCAGCGACTCTAGCGTGTCGTCCTTAAGGTCCGTGCCAAACACGGCGCTACGCGTGATAAGCAGCACCACCAGCAGCGGTCCCCACAACGGCACGAGTACCATCACGGCCAGCATATGCCCGCGCACCGGCAGCAGGCCCAACTTCATAAGCGTCCACAACACCAGGCAAACCAGCACATGAATCAGCAGCAAGACGGCAGCAACGACAAGCGAGATCAAGCGACATCCTCCTCACCGTCACCGGTGTCAGCGATGTGCTGCAGAAGCGCCACGATGTCCTCGCCGTCGACGGGCTCCACCGCAATCCGCTTCGCGCTCAGGCGCTCGCGGATAATGGGGAGGTCGCACGGCTTTGCCTGGCGCATAAGCAGGTAAAGCACGTCACCGTCGACCAGGCCCGCTGCATCGCTCTCGCGGATTGCCGACCCAATTGCGCCCACCAGCTCGCCGACAGGCTCCATGCCCGGCACCACGCGCAGGAGCAAAAAGCTGCCCATCTTGCCATCCGACAGCGCCTGCTCGGCCGCGAGCTCTTGACCAAAGGCCGCCTGCTTGAGCACGCACGTGCCATCGACGCAGCGTTTATCCTGCGCCACCGCCTCATAGTCAAAGGCACGCCCCAGCGCGCTTTCGACCAGGCCGCACAAGATGCGGAACAGGTTTTGGTAATAGAGCGTCATTTGGTTCTCGGCCGCACGACGCACAAAGATCAACACGGCGGGCGCCCCGTCGCGCTCGATCGTATATCCAAACATGGGAAGCCCCGGCGTCAGCTCGCGATTGACCCACAGGTTCGAACGACCCCCGCCGCCCAAAAGGGGTGCAAGTTGCTCAAGCGTGAGCGAACGCGTGGCGTCTTCGGCAATCACGGGACTCGCCGCCACCAGACGTGCAAACGCCCCGCCCGAAACGTGGTAGATCGTCACCGAATTGTTTTCGAGAATCTCACCCATGAGCTCACAGCACTTGCGGTAGATGTCGCGCGGGTTGAGCACGTCGAGCTCTTGCGTCACGGCAAAGATCTTGCCAAAGCTATCGTGACGCCCCACAATCTGGCGCTTGTAGGTGCGCTTGTCCTCGATAGCATCGTGATAGAGCTGCGTGAGGAACGTATTGCGATTACGCACGAGCTCGTTTTGGTCGCGCTCCACCTTAATGGCCTCGCTGTTGCGCAGCTGCACGTAGCCGCATACGGCACCCACCACAAAGTACGCGATAAACGGCAGCCAGTTGGACGGCTCGTAAAAGAGGCCCTGGAAGGTATAGCCATACTGGGTAAAGTAGCTCACAGCCAACCCAACCGATGCCAGCAGCGCCGCAACCAGACCAAAGTCCAGGCCATACAGCGTGCCGATGAGCACGACGTAGAGCAGGCGATAATCGAGCACGTTGAGCTGGGCAGATTGCGAGAACAAATACTCCAGCACCTCGAACAGGACCCAGGCGACGCCCGTCTCCAGGCATTTAATAGGCAGCGTGTGCATCTGGATGCGGTCGATGGCGGCGCGCAAGGGGTTGACCTTCCCTGCGCGGCCAGCATCCCAGCGAGCATGAATGGTCGAAAGATCACGAAACGGGTCGTAGCGCTGAAACCAGCCATAGCGAACGCGAACGATGTCGCTGACGGGCAGGGCATAGCCGGCAGAATCGCCATAGGCAACTGAGAGCCCTGGGAACAGCGCCTTGAGGGCCTCGCCCACCTCACCTGACGTGTGATGGAAGGTATCGGCAACATCGAGCGTCTCAAAGGAGGCGTCCCAGCTGTCAAAGATGCGATGCACCAGCACCGCGAGCTCCTCGGCACACAGCAGCGGAAACGGCGCGTCCTCCGCGCCCTGTAAAGCGACCGATCCGGTTGAGCACGCGTCAAATAGCGGCACCAAAAACGGATCATCCAGCGCGGCAGACGCGGTATACAGGAACGGCACGCGCAGGATCTTGGTTTGAACGCCCTCGCGAGCAGCGTAGTAGCGGCACAGGTCGTTGGCTGCGCGCGCGATAATGCCCTTGCCCGTTCGCCCCGTGGCATCGGCGGCACCCGCGGCACCCGCGGGCCCCGCTACATACAGCAGCTGGACCCGGCGACCCGCGCACGCACGAAAGACCGAGCGCAGCAGCTCGATATCGCCCACGATATCGGTATGCGGGGTAAGGTAATTGGATAGGTAGACCACGCGGTCGAACTCGTAGGCCTGCTCCAAGTGCTGGAGGAGCTCATTCCACGAGGCATGGGGCGATGACTCGTCGCGGCGCGCTTCCGCGGCAGCGACGACCTTAACATGGTCCCCGGGGAACGCCTTGGCACAAAAGTCATCGTCAACATATGCGGTGTTGCCAACAACCAGCACCTCCATGGCGCACCCCTCCCCTTAATTCGACATTTGCCATAGTCAAACATGCGTATTGTACGCCGTCAACGCGAGCCGGGACGCCTTTAAGGCAGTTTTAAGAACATCTTTAGAGGATGTGGGGGCGACGAGGGTGCTGAATGAGCGCCCATTCCGGAAGTATGCGGCAAATTCTTGACATGCCGGCTACGCCGGATAGAGACAACGCATCTATCTGCGGTTTCGTTTCATGAAAAGGGCGGTGCGCTCGAGAGTTCCGATTTTCCCCGCACTTCCGAAATAACGGCTCCGCATCGAGGGCTCTAGCAACAAAGGCGGCATCCGCGACAACATCCAGTTGTCGCGGAAACGTCAAAGGGCCGTTGCCGGAAACCCGGACAACGACCCTCCTTTGTCTCCGCCTCACATAGAGTCCGCGGCGACTGCATCACTGAAATCATTTTACAGCAACGTCAAGCACCCGGGATCCCCGGAGATGTGCACTCTATTCCGCAAACTGATACCTAACCTTGAGGCTATTCAACTGGCTATATGGCAGATACCCATCTTTTTGCAAACGACCCACTACAATTCCCGGGGCAATTCCTATCTCATTGGCAAAAGACGCAACGGAACTACGTGTCTTGCTTCCATCAACGAGCTGAGCATATGCCTCTGGAGGAATCAAGGTATCACGCGCGAAAGCATCCGCCGCGCGCTCCTCCTCTTCGGTAGTCCCAGTGGTCCGTCCAATGTGCCCTTTAATAACATGTGCCAATTCATGGAAAAGACTAAACCAGAACTTATCGGCATCGGCCCCTCGCAGCGTAAGCGCGAGCACAATCTTTGATCCGTCATAGAACGTCGCACCATTGAGAAACGTGCGCTCAAGATGGGGCAAAAAGACCGTTGCAATCCCACATTCAGCCAACATAGACACAAGGGCTGGCTGAAAATCTGCAGGATCCATAGACGTAAGCTCTCTGAGCTTGGGAATATACTCCTCAAGCTTACCAACATTGATCTTACCGGTCGTTATCCCTCGCGCATCGATCTTGGCCTTCTGGGCCCAAGCCAAAAGTGCATATTCGGATTCAGCGGTTTCCTTCTGGCGACGATAAGCGATTCTCGGAGCAAGTCGGTCTTCATTCAGCAGCGTAAGCCTAACAACCTCAAAGAATTTTCTAAGCTCGACCACTTTAATAGCCACGGAGCGCGTCGGCTCGACCCATCCCAGTTTGGCCATTTGTGCATAAGGAAACTTCCTGGCTATCTGCTTATCCTCTTCGATAGAATTTTCGTCCTCGACCTGCAGCAACTTCTCACGATAACGCGCCTCAAGATTCATCCAAAATGCCGAGGGAACGCCCAGCACCATCTCGAGCCTATGTGCAGTATTTGGAGTAAGCTCAACTTGTCCATTTATAAGCTGACTTATGAACTTCTCAGAGTAATCCATGCGCCTAGCAAACTCGCGCTGGCTCATACCGCGATACTCAAGCTGCTCCTTTATGGTAGCCCCTGGTGGTGTTGCGATATAAGTCTTGCTCCTTGCCATGACCTCTCACCTCTTAAGCATTCTCCTATTTACAAACCTCTTGCTAGTGGTAGTCAACGATTTCTTGAATTTCCGCTATCTGAATCTCATCCCTAATGACTTCAAATACCAATCGCAAAGGATGTACCAAGTCCATTGCAAATTGCCCTTTACGGTCACCAACAAGCTGGTGGCATCGCCCGATCCCAAACTGAACGAGCATCTCAACGGAATCAGCAGCGTGAATCTCATCTACACGCTGTTGGATAAGCCCCACGGTACGCTTATCGTATTTTTTGGCAGCAACAGAAGCGTTTGTGCAGATCTTTTCGATTTGACGGTTCTTATAGTTGACCTGCATAACCACCTCCTACCAAAGTTTTACCCCTACGGTAAAACTAATATAGCAGCTAAATAGGACAAGAACAATATCTGCAGGAAAAGCAGACATGCGCTTAAAGATTGACCACAGCATGCGTTCTGGCAATAATGACGGCATCCACAGCAGCATTCAGCGGTCACTGCAAATAAAGTCGGAGAGTATCCTTCGCAAGAAACATCCCCTCCCCAACATTCCCCAGAAAGTTCGCTGATGTTGACTGTTGTTCCCGTAAAATAAACCGCAACAAAATATGTGCGGAGTGCTGGCCTGGAGCTGCCTTCGAACCCTATTGGCTGCTCACCGAGAGGCTCCGCTATGAAACGACCCCTTTACTACCTGCTCTGCGCGATCGCGTGCACGTCCATGGTCGGCGCGACGATGCTATGGCAGCCATCGCAGAAGCCGTACAGCCTCAGGCAACAGCCGAGCAGCAGGCGCAGGCCGACGCCACGAACAGCGACATAGGCAAGGCTGAAGACGGCGCCAGCACAAATGCGACAGCAGATACCGTTGAGGACAGCACCGCAACATCCACCGGCACCAGCGCAGCCAACACGGAAAGCGCCGACGGCACCGCCGCCCCATACCTCCGCACCCAAACCAACGGAACGCCCGAGGCGATCTCCGCCGCGGCAGAAACCGGCTACGCCCACTCCGCCACCGCAAGCCAAAACGGCGTCACTTTCACAGTCTCGTGGAACGACGCCCCCGCGGGCACCGCGACGACCTTCCACGTAACCCAAACCAACGGCTCGTCGCAGGCCAAGGCGCGCATGGACGTGCCCACCTACTGGGACGGCGGCAGCCAGGAAAGCGTCTGCGACCCGTCGCGCCCGGCATGGGCCAGCTACTACAGCCTTCGGGCCCGCGCTCGCGATCGGGCCCAAAGAATCCACGTGGGACCACAATTCACTTGCATGGAGCTAGCGAAGGTGCCTATCCCAAATCAGAAATGGTAAAACCAGCAGCAGCGCGTTGCAGAGGGGCGCGGCCAGCAGGATGGCCACGCCCGAGTTGATGCGCTCGCGAATTTCTTGGGGGCTCAAGAGATGAGCTCGTTCACGCGCTTTTGCACAGACGCATAGAGGCTTCCGAGCTTCTTTGAATAGCAGGGGGGGGGGGGGGGGGGGGGGGGGGGGGGGGGGGGGGGGGGGGGGGGGGGGGGGGGGGCGGCGGGTGGGGGGTAGTGGTGTGTGGAGGGGCGAACGCCCGCGCCCGC